>JALOKO010000113.1 GCA_025456495.1 Bryobacterales bacterium
CCGATCTTTGTCCGGGAACTTAACAAACTTATCCTCGATGGATGGACAGTAGCGTGGGCCAACGCCTTGAATTTGCCCACTGTAGAGTGGCGACCGCTCCAGATTGCGTAGGATCACCTCACGGGTCCCCTCAGTGGTGTAGGCGTGGTAGCAACATACTTGGCGCTGCGTTGCGTTGGAGGAAAGGAAGCTGAACAAGGTTGGTTCCGGATCCCCTTCCTGAATCGTAAACTGAGACCAATCCACGGTCCGCCCGTCAAGCCTCGGCGGAGTTCCGGTCTTCATCCGCGTCCAGCGCATTCCTAGATTGCGCACCTGGTCGCCCAACAGAACGGAAGGCAGCTCACCGCTACGACCACAGCCAAAAGCACGTTCCCCAACGCGAGCCATCCCATTCAGAAACGTACCGGTGGTCAAGATCACGGCGGCAGCATGCAACTCGCGTCCATCCGCCAGGACCACCCCGTCTACACGGCGCCCGCCCGAGCCATCATTGGCAAGCAATAAAGCAGCAATTTCGGCCTGCACCAGGCGCAAATTGGATTGCTGCTCAAGCACCTCACGCATCCGTGTCCGGTAGAGCTTCTTGTCGCATTGGGCTCGTGGCGCCCACACCGCTGGACCCCGGCTTGTGTTCAATAGGCGAAACTGAATCCCCGCGTGGTCTGTGACCGTTCCCATCAAGCCGCCAAGGGCATCGATCTCCCGCGCCAAATGGCCCTTCGCGATCCCGCCCATTGCCGGATTGCAACTCATCTGGGCAATCAAGTCCAGATTCATGCTCACCAGGGCGGTTCTCGCTCCGATTCTGGCGGCCGCGTGGGCCGCTTCACAGCCTGCGTGTCCCCCGCCAATCACGATGACATCCAACTTAGACATACAGTTCGGAACCAAAGAAAGGAAATGCTACGCTCTTCCGGCCAATCGACGACTGGCCTCAACCTATTCTAGGGGGCTCTGTTTCGTTGACAAAAGCCTGCCGAGCCTCTAGCCTCAGGGATGCGGGAGGTTCCGTTGAAAGTCTTGATTGTTGGCAATGGTGGAAGAGAACATGCGATTGCCTGGAAACTGGCCCAGTCCGCCAACCCTGCGCAACTGCTGATGCTACCTGGAAACGCAGGCACCACCGCTTTGGCGACCAACGTCAATAGCCTAAACAGCCAACCGGAGTCTATCGCTGATTTTGCCGCCGAACAGGACGTTCAGCTGGTGGTGGTTGGTCCGGAAGCGCCGCTGGTGGCGGGTTTGGCAGACTGTTTGCGCGGCAAGGGCATACCTGTGATCGGTCCTTCCGCTCTTGCGGCAGAGCTGGAGGGAAGTAAAATCTACGCGAAAGGGTTCTTTAAGCGATACGGCATCCCCACTGCAGCGTTTTTCACTGCGGAGTCTGTTGAGCAGGCAGAGGAAGCGCTTTCCCATTTCGACGGACCGGTTGTCATCAAGGCTGATGGCTTGGCCGCCGGGAAGGGCGTCATCATTGCTCAAACCAAGGCCGAAGCGCACGCGGCGATTGCTTCCCTCATGAAGCAGGAAGTACTTGGAGCGGCAGGGCGCAAGCTGGTCTTGGAGGAGTTCCTGATCGGCGAAGAGGTAAGCTTCATCGCTCTCACCGATGGCGAACGTATCTGCGCTTTCCCTCCATGCCAGGACCACAAAGCCATTTACGATGGAGACCAGGGACCCAATACCGGTGGCATGGGCGCCTATTGTGACCAACGCATCCTCACCAAACAGCAGCAGGACGTCATTCTCAACGAGATCATCCTTCCCACCCTTCAAGGACTCCGGGATGAAGGCCGCCCCTTCCAGGGATTCCTTTTCGCGGGCCTCATGATGACCTCCACAGGTCCCAAGGCGCTGGAGTTCAATGTGCGTCTGGGTGACCCCGAAACCCAGGCTATTCTCCACGGCATGCGGGGCGACTTTCTTGACCTGTTGCAGTCTTGCGCCGCAGGCTACCTTGATCCGCGAATTGTGTCCTGGGGACCTGATCCCTCCGTTTGTGTGGTGCTTGCCGCGGCGAACTACCCAGGCGCCCCCCGCACAGGGGATGCCATCGTAGGTCTGGACGAGGCAACGGCCACCGGAGCTACCGTCTTTCATGCCGGCACGCGACTGGATGCAGGCACGGTTCGAACTGCCGGTGGCCGCGTGCTTGGAGTGACCGCCGGTGGCTCCACGCTGGAAGCGGCAATTGCAAACGCCTACCACGCCGCAGATCTCATTCAGTTCGACGGTAAGCAACAAAGGCGTGATATTGGAGCAAAAGGCCTGAAACGGTGGTAATGGAGCGTCTCCCACCCTCGTGTCGGCCAAGGACGGCCGGCCAACGTTAGTCCCATCCAGCAATCAGCGCAAGCGTTGTGCTCAGCGGCAGGCTACACTGAAAAAGAACCCGAGGGTGCGTAGCTCAGCTGGATAGAGCGTCCGCCTCCTAAGCGGAAGGTCGCTGGTTCGAATCCAGCCGCGCCTACCACAGTCCCTCGCTTTCAGGAAACCTGCATTGCGATCGGCCTCCACACCAACTCCTGCAGCATTGCCTTTTTCCCGCTACTGGTAAGCGATATCTCTACGCTTTCCTTCAAGGTGGGATACACCCTGGTGGTAAGACAACTGGCGCCGCTTCCGTACACCTCCACCATGGAACGATCAAGGTAAACGGTGAGTTGAAGGCGTTCTCCCTTGGACAGGACGCTCGGCATGACATACTGCTTGCGATCCTGCGCGTCACTCAGCGACGATCGTGACCGATCCATCACGAGTTGCCCCGCATCACGGTTCCACACTAAGCGCGTTTCCTCCCGGCGGTCGGGACTGGCATAGAAGCTCAAGGCAATCTGCCGGGCATCCGCTGGATGGATGATCACATCCAAGCGACCTGCGTTGCCCGCGACGCCGCTGGCGCGAATCTCATCGTTCAAGGGATCCCCGATAGGCTGGTTCCGTACGGCCGTCTGAAAGCGGTGCAAGCGGTTACACAGGGGATGCGGCTCCATGCGCAATCCGCCAGCGTCATCCATACTCAAGACGCGTGGCAACGTGAGAGCTCCAGCCCAGCCGGCCGCTACCTGGGCCTCCTGGGAACGGCCCTCCCAGCTCCAACCAAACATCACACGCCGGTCAGCACCGTCAACGAAAACCTGTGGCGCATAGAAATGCCCGCCATCATCCAGACTGCCCATCCGCTCAATGGAAAAGCGCCTGTCGCGGTATTCCCCAATCAGGTACATAGCCTTCCGCAGTGGGATGGGAGAGATCAACAGAACATGCTTGCGACCCAGGGGGAAAAAGTTCGGGCACTCCCACATCGTGCCCAAATCGGAGTCGTCACTGGAAACCAACGGATGCAGATACTCCCAGCTACGGAGATCCTGGCTGCGGTACAGCAGAACCATTCCCCCCTTGCCTTTGACGCCACTACCGAGGGCCATCAACCAGTCCGTGCCCTCTTTCCACACAAAAGGATCGCGGAACCCGGTGACCTCCAAGCCTGCGGGAGGAGCGGAGATCACGGGGTTCTTTTCCCACTTCGTCCAAGCCTCCAATTGCGGATGAGAGCTTGTTGCTATCGCCTGTACCTCCGGCTGCGTCCCCGTGTAGACAATCGTGGGGGTATCGCCGTCCACCACCAGACAACCCGAGAAGACGCCATCCTTGTCGTATCCACCGGGGGTGGGGGCAAGGGCCATTGGAAGATGCCGCCACTGCAGCAAATCCTTGCTCACCGCGTGACCCCAATGCATGTCTCCCCACACCGCTCCACCGGGATTGTGTTGATAAAACACGTGATACTCGCCGCCGTAAAACGCCAGCCCATTCGGGTCGTTCATCCAGTTGCGGGGCGCCAGGAAATGGAAACGCGGACGGTGCAAATCCGATGGAAAGGGTAGACCCTGCTTGACCTTGTGGTGTTCAGGCAACCGTGGGGAACGTTGGGCGCCGGCAAGCAATCCCGATAGGCCGGGAATTCCCAACCCCGTGCTCCGTAGCCAAACTCGACGATTCATGCGCAGCCCCCTTTGCGGAATCCCGCAATCGCTCTCGGAAATTCCGTCCCAAACTCAACGGGTCCCCATCAGCCAGGACGGACCACGGGACGGTGGAACCCAGCGGGTTCTGGCCTCCTCATGGTGCATGAGATCCCCTTCGTAAAACGCCCGATCCGCACGACGAAGGTCTCCATAGGCTTCAACGGCAATCGCCACCCGATCCACGTGGCTAAGCTGCTGCGGAAGGCGCGAAAGCAACGTTGCCACCAACCGCACCCAGAAAACGGTAAGGGTGTCATGGTATCCCGATGTTGGTGTGTTCACCCCACCATAGGACTCGTTCAAACGCGGAATGGTTGCGCGCAGGACCCGGAGAGCCTCATCGCTACCCAGAGAGAGAATCAACGCCGCCGCAACACCAACGTGCGCACGGTGTGTCCACTCCCGTTGAGGAAGGGTGCAGGCGCGAAATTGTCGAATAAACGATTCCAGGTCCGTCTCATGCCGCAGCCATTTCTCGCGCAGCGCGGAGTCAAGATCAGACTCAACACGAATTCCCATTGCCCAAGTATACGCGGCAACGATATACTTCCAAAGCGAAAACCACTTCGTCAAACGCTTTCCAAGGAAAACGAACATGGATGCCATCGATTCCAAAGTTCTGTTCTGCCTGTCCCACGACGGCCGCATCAGTTGGACAGATCTTGCCCAGCAACTGGGACTTTCGGCCCCCGCCGCAGCCGATCGTGTCCGCAAGCTTGAGGAGGCGGGCATCATCCGCGGCTACACCGCCATCGTTCCTCCTCCGGCGATGGGTCTACAGCTTTCCGCTTTTGTCGCCATCACATTCGGCAAGTCCAAACACCGGAAGCCCTTCCTGAAAGCAATCCAACGCATTCCCGAGGTCCTGGAGTGTCATCACGTTGCCGGAGAGGAAGACTTCCTGCTGAAGGTGGTCGCGCGGGACACTGCTCATCTGGATCACCTTGTAGGCGAGCAACTTCGATCCCTTTCCGGCGTCCTGCGGACACGCACCACGGTGGTTCTTTCGACGCAAAAGGAAGGATCCTTCCGTCCTTCGCCGCCGTCCGGGGAAGCACCAATGGATGAGCGGGGCGCAACCCACGGATAAGCGCCATCGAGACTGCCGACAAGACCCACTTCCTATAGTGAATCGGAGGTGGGTATGGCACCCAGCAGCACCGGTCCCTGGCAAGGGAACTTGCGTCGCGCACTGACTGACAGGCAAGCGAGCAGGTTACACCATCTATCATCAGACACTTACAGCGATTCCCAGCGCAATCGAAACCAGGTCTCAGAGGCGGTTCTACCGACCACCGGGGCCGCTGCGCGGGCGCTAGCTACGCAAAACTCGCACGGAAACGAACACGGTGACAACAGCCTGTCACAGCAGTTCGAAAAAAAGCGATTTCGGCTGGATGCATCCCGTTACTTGCCGGACATCCATCGCAAGGACCTCATCGTTCTGCACTTCACGGCGGGCACGTCTTGTGAAAGCGCGTTTCGCACCTGGCAAACCGATCCCAAGCGGATCGCGACCGCCTATGGCGTCGACCCGAATGGCGCCATTGTGGAGTTCTTTCCCCCGGAGGCGTGGGCCTATCACCTGGGCGTGAAAGGGACCAGCCACCACGACAAGCGCTCAATCGGGATCGAAATTGCCAACGTTGGCCCGCTACAGCAGGATACTGAGAACCCGGACCAACTGAATTGGTGGCCCCGCAACTGGGGAGTCCCGTTTTGCCGCAAACAGGAACGCGAGCGCTATGTTCAGGCCGAATACCGCGGCATGAAATACTTCGCAGCGATGCCCCAAGCGCAAACCGCCGCCACTGCGGCCCTGGTGAACTTCCTCTGCGAACGGTTTGGGATTCCCAAGGTGGCTAGTGAGGAGGCAAGGCGGGGCGACTACAACCTGAGTGGCTTCGCAACGTATCAGGGTGTTGCCAGCCACTCAAACTTCCGCAGGGACAAGTGGGATGTGGGGCCTGCCTTCCGCTGGGACTCCCTGGGCTTCTGAGTTTCCCTACAGGGTGAAGCCCATACGTACGTCACCAGACATCGCCGGAAAAGCAACGCGGCGAGGGAGGGCTACCGCCCAGCCTCGCCGCGCATGGCTACTTGCACTGAGTCAGTTACCGGGAAGGCGTCTCAATGAGATCAAAATCGCCGTCCTTACGCCGGATCAGAATCCCTACGGAATCACTGTCAGCATCCCGAAACACCAAATACGGCGCAGTCTTCTTGATGGCCGATACGGCCTCATCCACGGACATTGGCTTACGCCTGGCCAAGTGGTTCACGCGATGGATGGTCACCTTCGGCCCTGGCTCATCCGCGCCGACGGATTCCAGCGCCTGGAAGGAAGGCGCAACCACTTCCGGGCTAACCACCGTGGTGCCCCGCACATCATTGCGCGCCGCGGCGCGCTTCCGCGTGTCCTGGCGTTTCTCCCGGCTCTTGGCGAGTTGGCGCTCCAACTTGTCCGTGGCCATGGTCGCTGCCGCGAACAGTTCCCCTGCCTCGCCGGACGTTGCCAGCACCTCACCCTTGTACAACACGCTGACATCCACCAGGCACGAGCGCTTCTCCACCCGCAGGCTGACGTGCGCCTGGCGCTCGCCCTTCTTCATGTCCACGAAGCGGGCGAGCTTTTTCAGTCGACCCTCCAGCTTCTCTGTCTCCAGCTTGGTGAGTCCATTCAGTTTTCCCGAATAGGCGATCTTCATGTTGCCTCCCACGGCGCTGCGGATGTCAGCTCCGCACGCGCCTCTGGTGCGTGGACGGGATCTTCAGATCCTCCCGGTACTTGGCTACCGTGCGGCGTGTGACGTCCACGCCCTCGCCGCGCAATCTCTCCATAATCTGCTCATCGGTTAACGGTTTTGCGGGATCCTCCTCGTCAATAATCTTCTTCACCAGACGCTTCACCGCCAGCAACGAGGTACTGTTGCCGCCCGCGCCCTGAACCGCCTCAGTAAAAAAGAACCTCAGTTCAAATGTCCCCTGAGGGGTGTGGCAGTACTTGTTCGACACCGTGCGGCTGACGGTGGACGGGTGAACGCCGATCTCCTCCGCGATGTCCTTGATCATCATCGGCCGCAGGTAGTCCAGTCCCCGCTCAAGGAATTCTCCCTGCCGTTCCACGACGCACTGACAGACACGCAGGATGGTCTGCTTCCGCTGCTCAATGTTCTTGATCAACTGAAGGGCCGACTGGTAGCGGTCCTTCACATAGTTCCGCACTTCCTTGTCATTTTGGTCGTTGCGTTCCAGCAGATGGCGGTAACCGCGATTCAGGCGAAGCTGTGGAATTCCATCGTCAGAGACCTGAATCACCCACTGGTCGCCGTCCTTGAAAATGAAGATTTCCGGTTCCACGGGCTGCGCCTGGTTGGCGGCGAAACGCGAACCGGGCATCGGGTCAAGGGTGCGAATCAAGGCCAGCGCGGAAGTGACATCCGCGGGCTGGGCCTTCAACAAGCGGCACAACTCCTTCGCGTGGCGCCCGTCCAACAATTCCAGATGCTCTTCCACCATGCGCCAGGCAAGACTGTCCTCTTCGGCGCGGTCTGCCAGTTGCAGCAGCAGGCACTCCTTCAAATCTCTTGCCGCCACACCGGATGGTTCCAACAACTGCACGACGCGCAAACCCTGCTCTGCCAGCGACAGGGGAATCTGTTCGCTATCGGCGAGTTCCTCCAGGGTCATGCGCAGGTAGCCGTTCTCATCCAGATTGCCAATCACTGCTTCGGCGGCATCCCGCAGCGCATCGTTTAGCACCTCAATGCTCAACTGCTGTTGCAGGTGGTCCGACAGGCGGACGGGGGAGGAAAGGAAGGCTTCAAAGGTGGGGCTATCGGCATCTGGACGCTCCAAGCCTGCAGTGCGAAAGCCAGGATCCAGGTACTCGTTGAAGAACTCTCCGAAATCGATCTCTTCGAAGGGATCGGGCTCCTTGGAGGCCTCGGGTTCAGAAGGACTCGCCGCCTCGGCGCCCTCGGGATAGCTGCCATCGGGGTATACGGTGTCGCCATCCACGGCATCCATTGAGCTGCCCTGAAAGGACTCGCCGTCGCCGTCCTGATCCCCACGCAGGGCTTCCAGGATGCTTTGGTCGGAGGGTTCGGTCTGCCGCTCTTTCTCCAGCAGTACCTGCAATTCCTGAGCGGTCATCTCCGCGTCATCAATCGCCAGGCCCTCTTCCAGGACTGGATTCTCGGTGAGCTCCTGCTCAATCAGCTCACGCAACTCCAGCCGATTCAGTTGCAGCAAGGTCACCATCTGCACAAGGCTGGGGGTGAGAATCTGCTTCTGTGCGATCTTTAGCTGGAGTCGTGGCGATAGCATGCCATTTCTGCCCCAATCATACCACCCGATCGGCAAATCGCCGCCGAAACTGAAGGGTGAACAAAAGGCGTTTCCCGACAGGTCGAGAGCCTATTGGTTACTGAGGATTCTGGTTTGCAGGATGTCACGGGCGTCGGGATACACACCGCGAAAGATGGGACAGCGCATCAGGTAGTAGCGCAAGTTGGCCAGCACGGCGTCGCGGTCTTCCAGGTCGTAGGTCCCCAGCAGGTATTGCCAGCCTTGATCCTGATCCCCGGAATAGAAATGAGCCAAAGCCACGCTGAGCACGGCCCCGGTAAAGCGGGTTCGCCATCGGCCATTGACGGGCTTGCCGCTCTTGCGCTCCGCCAGAAGGTCCTTCACCCGCTCAAGATCTTGCGGAATGCTGGCGCGGATGACTTCGCCGAATTGCCGGTTCGCCACCGCGTAGCGCCGGGCTTGGGGGTCGTAGCGAAACACGACGGCGGCGGTGGGAGACTCTTCGTGCGGCATGTTGAAGAAATTCTCAAACCGGGTGAGCGTGGTGATCAGTTCAAACTGCCCATCACCGTCCAGATCTTCGGGCGACAGGCCATAGCCTACCGGATACTGGCTGCTGGAATACAAAACGTCGATGCCCTCCCCTACCC
>JALOKO010000114.1 GCA_025456495.1 Bryobacterales bacterium
AATTAAACCAATACCACCGATAATACCACCTGTAACAAGACATCACACGTGTCCACAACCCATCACAGAACGAGGGCAAGCACCAACAGTGCCGCCAGAGCCCGCATACTCTACTGATGATAGCGGGATTCCTCGCGCTGCGGAAATCTATCTTCGGCCATTTCTGGGACGTTCCGCCCCCCGCGCCGCCTTCTTGCGATTTTCCGTGCAGATTGTCTGAGAATTTTCCCGCCTTGCGGGGACTATATCCCATGAAGGGTGAGTGTATGCTGCTCCTCCAAGGAATTCCCTCGCTGCTGATGGCCATCGCGCGACTGGCGTTGGCCATCAGCCTTGCTTTACTGCTCCCGCAGATTATGCGTGGAGCGACGGCCCATGGATCCGCTGACCTGTTCCAGGGCGAGACCCCGTTCCGCGCTATCGCCTACGACATCCCGGACGGCGCCTGGCCGAACACGTTGCCGCCATTGTGCCTGCTGGCGCGCGACCTGCCCCTGATCGCTGAGACCGGCGCAACGGCCGTGTACACCCGCGGTGCGCCTCCCGCTGATGGCGATCACGTCTTTCTTAGCCTCCTGGCCAGCACCCGTTTGCATTGGGTGGCCGCCTATCCCCTTCCCGAGGATGTGGACCGCGGCAAACCGTTACTGACGCAAAAGCAAAGGATCCTGGACCGCTTTGCCGCGTTCGCGGAACGCTACGGCGGAAATCGCAACCTACGGGCCGTGGCGCTGGACTTCGGCAAGGAACACCTGGAGGAATCGGCCGCCATGGCGCCGGAATTCGCCGCCATCCTGAAGCGCTACTTCCCCGCCAACACCCCACGCCTGGGACACGTGGCTTACACAGCGTCACGGCTGGAGGTCACCCCTCCCGGAGTGCAGTTCTGGATCTACCGCTTTGAGAACAGCCTGCCCACCAACATCACCCGCCTCAGCCTGCGTCAGCGTACGACGCTTCCGGTGGTGTTTGACCTGACGGAAGTGGCCACCCAGTTGGTTCCCCCTGAGAACGCACCGCCCGGGGTGGTGCAGCCATCCTGGCGCGACTACCTGAGTCTCTTCCGCGGCGGCGATGCCAGCCAGCCCCTGCTGACCTTGCGATTCCTGGGAAAGCGGCAGCTTTCCTCGTCCTCCACCGCCATCGCCAACAATGGCGCCACCACCACCACGGTGAGCTACCGCTACCTGCGCGACGGGCTGTTTGTGGGAATTCGGGATAGCTCACTGCTGGAGAATCTGCAGCCCACGTTGTTCTCAGTGCAGCAGCGCGAGGACTGGGGCGCGAACGCCCTGGAAAACCACGCCGCCGCGCCCAGCGTCACCCGCGTCTCGAATGCCGCCACGGACGGCCCGGATCTCTCACCAGGCACCCAGATTAGCCTGGAGGGAAATCTTTTCCAAACCAAGCCAACGGCCTGGGGCAGCGCCGAATGGCCCCTGCACGCGGGCGCGCGCTGTGTCTGTGTGGCGGGTCGTCCCGTTCCCATGCGACAACTGGCCGCGGTCTCAGCCACAGGGCAGCTACCCTGGCTGCTGGAGCCGGGGGCGACCGAACTGCGGCTGATCCGTGAGGGCGTGGCCTCCGCCCCGGTCCCGCTATCTCTGAAGACCTATTCACCCGGCATCTTCGCCAAGGACATGCAGCGCAGCGGCGCGAACGCGCTGAACGGTTGCAGCGCCGATTCAGCTACGGGACTCAAGCCTGGCGAGACATTGCAGTTACGCGTCACAGGCGCCGGGCCATTGAACGGCGGGTTGGGCGCATGGAAGGTCTTCCTGGATGGCGCGGAAGCACAGCTACTCACAGCGGGCCTGGACAGCGAGGAACCCGGTGCGGCACGCATCGCCATCCAGGTGCCCGCGCAGGCTCTGGCGCCCGCCAAGCCCGGCCTCTACCTCGTCCGCGGTGACCATGCCAGCAACATCCTGCCTGTCTCGTATGCGGGGGATGCCCGGCCCACCGTGGGGTTGGTGGCCAGCGCCGCCAGCATCCAGCTTTCCCCGGGTTCCCTCTCGGATGTGGTTCGCATTCGAACCGAGGGTCTCAATGGCTTTTGCGGCAAGGTGGACTTTGAGGTTATGGGGCTGCCACAGGGCGTCAAGGCGATCATCCGTCCGGTGGACGCTGGCACGGAAGCCACCCTGCAACTGAGTGCCGACGCCTCCGCCACACCGGTGGAAAAGCATCGGATCTTCCTCTACGCCGTGCCCGCGCAAGGCGACCTGCAACTGCTGACCCTGGACTTGAGCGTCGTCACCAAACGGGAAGCGGCGGAACTGGTGGTGCAGTCAGCTGGCTTCGCGGCAGGCCCATCGGCCGCCTTCCTGCTGGACGGGCAGTTGGTTCCCGGCATGGCCACGCCGCCTCTGCAGGGGATGTTCCTGCTGGTGATTCACCCCGTGACGGGTGTCGCCTCGCCGGTGGAAGTCTACAACACCTACCGCATGCCAGCCGACAGCGACGCGCTGGAGGCTCGCTTGAAAGGACTTCCCACGAAAACGATCATCGCCATGGCAATTGCCGACGATGCGACGCTGTGGATGAGCCCCAGCTTGCGGGCCACCCTCCTCAGCCGGTTCGGAAGCATGCTGGTGCATAAGATCGCCTACCAGCATTCCTGGGCCTTCATCGCCCGGGCGGACACCACAATCGCGATCGCCGAGGCCAGTGCCGCCACGCAGATGGTGGAGGTAAAGGCGACGCTGAAGTTCGGCCAGTAGCAGGCGCCTTGGCCGCCCTAACCGGCCCGCTTCAGGACGCGGTCAAGGCCCTTGATGGCGCGGTCAACATCCTTCTTCCGCAGCACAAATGGAGGCAGGAAGCGCAGCACGGTATTGTTCGTGCAGTTGATTAGCAGGCCCTCGTTCATCGCGTCCACGACAATGTCTTTGCCGGGCCGGTCCAGTTCCACTCCCAGCATCAGGCCTGCCCCGCGCACTTCCTTCACCATGGGGTGCTTCGCGGCCAGCTTCTGCAGTTGGGCCTTGAAGTAGGCCCCCACCTCGCGAATGCTGGGGAGCAATTCCTCCAGGATGTCCAAGGACTCCAGGCCCACCCGGCACGCCAGCGGCCCACCGCCAAACGTGGTGCCATGCATGCCGGCGCTGATGGTGACAGCCGCCTTTTCGTTGACGCAAATCACCCCCAGGGGGAGCCCGGCCGCAATCGGTTTGGCGGTCACCATCACATCGGGAAGCACGGCCGGTTCGCACATCTGATAAGCAAAGTAGCGGCCCAGGCGGCCCACCCCGCACTGAATCTCGTCAAACACCAGCAGCGCATTGTACCTGTCGGCAAGTGCGCGCGCCTTGCGCAGGTATTCCTCCGGCATGGGATAGATGCCGCCCTCGCCCTGCACCACTTCCAGCACAATGCCAGCGGTGTTCTCATTCACGGCCGCTTCCAGCGCGGCCAAGTCACCCTTGGACACGTACTTCACGCCCGGCAGAAGCGGCTCAAAATCCTTGCGATACTTCGGCTGACCCGTCAGCGCCAGGGCGCCGGTGGAACGGCCATGGAAGGAATTCTCCAGCGAGACAATCTCATACTTCGATGAGGACACGCGGTGGCCATGCGCGCGCACCATCTTGATGGCGCCCTCCATCGCTTCCGTCCCTGAGTTCGCGAAGAAGGTGCGCTGCAGCCCGCTAATGCTGGCCAGCCGCTTGGCCAGCAGACCTTGGTAGGGATGGTAGTAGAGGTTTGAGCTATGGATCATCAGCGCAGCCTGTTCCTGAATCACCTTCAGGATGCGAGGATGGGCGTGTCCCAGCCCGTTCACGCCGATGCCCGAAATGAGATCGAGGTACTCCTGCCCACGGTCATCCCAGACATAGGCGCCTTCTCCGCGGACCAACAACAAGGGATAGCGACCGTAATTCTGCAGGACGTACGCCTTCTCCAGATCCATCACTTGATCGAGACTATAGCGGGAGTTCCGCTTTCCGGAAAAAAGACCCATATGCTTCTATCATAGGGCAGGCTTGGGGAAGCGCCCGGAATCGGTGGCGCGCCGCAGCGCCCGGGGAGCCCCAGGCAAACGTTCCAGGCCAGTCGCTTCTACCCCGTTTGTTGCCCCTTGCAACACCCCTTCCGTAACCCCTTGCGTGCGGTGCGGGCGAAGAGTTGGCTAGACTAGGAGCAATTCGCCGAGGAGCCAATACCAGCAAGCATGCAACCCAAACAGCCCAGTCCTTCCGTATCGTCGTCCCAGGACGCATTCCCGTCGGCGACCACGTCGCAGTCGTCCGCGGTCAATCGTCGGGACCTCCTGAAGACGGGCGCCCTGGGCGCCATGGCAGCCGGATTCCCCGCCGTCCTGCGCGCGGCGGATATCAGCAACAGCATCAAGGTGGGCCTGGTGGGCTGTGGCGGACGCGGTACCGGCGCCGCCGCGCAGGCCCTGAAAGCCGATGACTATTCCGTATTGACCGCGATGGCCGACATTGCCCCGGAGCAGATCGACAAGAGTCTGGCGTCGCTGGGGCGCGTGTTTGGGGAACGCACCGAAACCAAGGTGCAGGTGGCGCAGTCCGCCCGCTTCCTGGGCCTGGATGCCTACCAGAAAGTCATCGACAGCAACGTGGATGTGGTGCTGCTGGCCACGCCCCCCGGCTTTCGCCCCATGCAGTATGCGGCCGCAGTTGCCGCCGGCAAACATCTCTTCGTGGAAAAGCCCGTCGCCGTGGATGCTCCTGGCGTCCGCAGCGTGCTGCAGCAATCGGAGTTGGCTGCGAGCAAGGGCCTGAACGTGGTGGCCGGCTTCTGCTGGCGCTACAGCAACTACATCCAGGAAACTTTCGACCAGATTCTGGGCGGCGCCATTGGCGACCTGGTTGCCTACTACGCCACGTACTACACAAGCCCCGTCAAGCCCATGCCGCCCGCCAGCAGCCGTCCCGAGGGCATGAGCGACGTGCAGTGGCAGACGCAGAACTGGTACAACTTCACCTACCTCTGTGGCGATGGATTGGTGGAGCAGGCCGTCCATTCCGTGGACAAGGTGGCTTGGGCCATGCGCGACCAGCCCCCCGTAAGCTGCGTGGCCGTGGGGGGACGCCAGATCCCGGCCGAGGGTGGCAACATCTACGATCACTTTGAGGTGAACTACCTCTACCCCAATAACGTCCGCGCCTTTGTCGCCTGCCGCCAGATCCCTGGCTGCTACAACGAAAATGCTGACTACATTCTGGGCTCCAAAGGCGCCTGCACCATCGGTCGCGGCCCCCTCCCGCGCATCGAGGGCCAGAACGCCTGGACCTTCGCCGGCCAGAAGAACGACATGTACCAGCAGGAACATGATGTGCTTTTCGCCTCCATTCGCCAAGGCAAGGCACTGAACGACGGCAAGCGCATGGCAGATTCCACCCTGCTGGCAATCATGGGCCGTATGGCCGCCTACACCGGCCAAACCATCACGTGGGAACAAGCACTCAACAGCCAGGAGCAGCTCTTCCCCGATAACCTCGATTGGAACGGCAGCTTCGAACCGCCACCGTTGGCGCTTCCCGGCCGCACCAAGTTCGTCTAGTTTTGATTTTGTCCCGGACTGGAATTCCCAACCCGGCACACCCGCGGATCGCGCACTCCAGGCATGCCGTACGCCAACGGCGCACTGGGCGAACCGGGCGCACTGGGCAAACCGGGTGCACTGGGCAAACAGGGCGCACTGGGCAAACAGGGCGATTGCGCGCGATCGTCAGCAATCGCTCGGAGGGGAATACCCATTCTTGGTGCGGTTTCCGTCGAAATCGGTTGCCAAACCTGATTAATGGTCAATCTCGCACTTATTTTTTACTTTTCGATTGACCTCGCATTCAAATCGGAGTTAGATAGCTGTAACGTCATACCGTTCATCTTGGTGGAAGTCAGCGATGGGGAGAATTCTGGCCACGATTGCGCAGTCTTTGTGACTGAGGCAGTCTGGCTCCCATGCGTTCCAGTTCGTTGTTGTTGCGCAGCCCGGATGCCGCGCGAGGAATTTCAGCGATGGGCCAGCAAGCTGCACCTTCGGCCACCATGTCCGTATCCACCGTCCGCTTGGAGGCCATCCTCCGCATTGTGGATGCGCGGGATCTCAGCGCGCTGGTGAACCTGCTTCCCTCGCTGTTGCCGGAGTTTCAGATCATCCGCTATTTTGGCGTTGGAGTCTTTGAGGCCAAGGATGACGGGGACCATATCCGCGTTGTAAGCACCTATCGGGATCCAACTCCCTCCCTGGACGAGGAGGATCCACGCGTGGCCGCCACACTCCGCACCTCCATGGAGCATGGCATTCCTCTGACGATGACGCCGGCTGCGGATCTCCGGGTCACCGGCACCAGTTCGTACTTCCCTGACCTGCGCCAGGAACTGCGCTACTCCGATCTGTTTTCCGTCTACCGAGCCGCCGGCATCCGCAGTCTGCTGTACCTGCCCTTGCGAACTGCGCGCTCGTTTCCCGGCGCTTTGGTCTGCGGCGCCGCGCAGCCTCATGCCTTCTCCCCCGCCCTCACCAGCACCCTGAAGGAGATGTCCCAGTTCGTGGCTCTTTCGCTGGAAAACTATTTGTCTTTCCAGCAGACACACGTCAGCCGCAGGGCATTGGAACAGGAACGCAACCGGCTGCAGGTGCTCCTGCGCATTGGACACGCCATGGCGGCGGAACTGGAGGTGGAGTCCATGCAGCAGGTGATCATGGAATCCGTCTACAAGCACATCCCCCACCGTTTTGGCAGTGTGTGCGAGTACGATGCAGAGCGCAATCGATTGCGGATGGTGTACGTCAATGCCGCTGACCAGGATACCGCGCACGACATCGGCGAGATCATCCCCATTGAGGCTACCGTTAGCGGCAAGGCGTACCAGGAGCAGCGAACCGTTCTGTTCCGCCTGGGACCGGACGACGCGCAATTCCCCTATTCGGCGGATGTTGTCCGTCGCTATCGCTCCAGTTGGCTTTGCGCGCTGCCCCTCTCTACCCAGCGCCGTCGCATTGGAGTGTTGAATATCGGTGGCGAACCCGAAACCTCTCCCAACCTGGAGGACCTTGCGTTCCTTGAGCACCTCACCAACCACCTCGCCCTTGCCATGGAGCGCTGCTCACTCATCCGGGAGATGCGCCAGCGCACCGAGGATCTCGAGCGCAAGAACATGGCCTTGGAGCACGAAATCGAGGAAGAGTTTCACTTCGAGGAAATTGTCGGTCGCAGTTCCGCCTTGCGCGCGGTCCTCACCAAAGTGGATGCCGTGGCCAAGACCGATGCTACTGTGCTGATTCAAGGAGAATCCGGCACTGGCAAGGAACTCATCGCCCGCTCAATCCACCAGCGCAGCAAGCGCAAGGACCAGGCCTTTGTGAAGGTGAGTTGCGCGGCCATCCCCTCCGGATTGCTGGAAAGCGAGTTGTTTGGCCACGAGCGTGGCGCCTTCACCGGCGCAGTTTCCTCGCGGCAAGGCCGCTTTGAACTCGCCAATCACGGCACCATCTTCCTGGACGAAATCGGGGAATTGCCTCTGGAACTCCAGGCCAAGCTGCTGAGGGTCCTGCAGGAACGCGAGTTTGAGCGCTTGGGCTCCAACCTCACCCGCACCACCGATGTGCGCGTCATTGCCGCCACCAACCGCGAATTGCGCGCCATGGTGGCGGGAGGGCGATTCCGCGAAGACCTCTATTATCGGCTCAGTACCTTTCCCCTCACCTCACCCCCACTTCGCGAACGCCAGGGAGATATCCCCCTGCTTGTGCGCTATTTTGTCCAACTGCTCTCGCGCAAACTGGGCCGGAATATCACTCGTATTCCTGACCAGGCCATGAAGGCCATGGAACGCTACCCCTGGCCCGGCAACGTGCGGGAACTACAGAACTTCATTGAGCGCGCGGTCATCCTCTCCAGCGGGGACTCCCTGCAGGCGCCCTTGCCGGAACTGGAAGCCCACATCGAATATCACCCCGCGCATGCGGTCACCATGGAAGATGCAGAGCGCGAGTTCATCGTGTCCGCCCTGGAGGAATGCCGCTGGGTTGTGGGTGGCCCCAACGGCGCCGCCGCCCGCTTGGGAATGAAGCGAACCACCCTGCAATCCCGCATGTTGAAGCTGGGTATTGAGCGGCGTCCGCCAAGACGCTAACTACCCCCGTTTGGAGCGGTTATTTCGGCACGACGCCGAAATGTCGGCTGCCCGTTTCGGCGCACCCTGCCGCCTTCTGCCGAACTGCAGGCGAAGGGACGCCCTAACCCTAATCAATGCGTTTATTTTGGTATTTTTTGCCTGAAACTCTTTTTGGCCCGTGAATTGCATTGACAGATGTGAGGCAACCTAGTCAGCATGCTCCGGATTGACGTAGTTCACACAACGAAAGCAACCCTCTTCCTCCTGGAGGGCGACCTGTCGGGGTCACTAGTAGAGGAACTCCGCAAGGCTTGGGTGGGCGCCCGTCCACGGGAGACAAGGGTAACCGAATACGTCGACATGAATCACGTGACCCGCGTCGATGCCCTCGGCTTGCATCTGCTGCAAGTGATGCACCTGGCGGGGGTGCACTTCATTGCCACCGCTCCTTACACGCAAAGCCTACTGGAGGATGTGGTAGGCGCGGTGCTGCCAGCGCTGCCTGAAGACGACGAGGCCACTCCCTTAAAGCGATATCGATTTCCGATTGGGGACCTTCTGGAATCCACCTCTGGAATGCCCCCACTCCCACGCTCTTAGCGGCCAACGCTAAGTCCGACCCGCAAATTCCCCAGCCGCGGGTCGGAGCTAAACCAGCCACTTAAATGGGGGAGAATGAAGGGCATGACTGCCCGGAGTTTCTCCCCCGCTTTTTTTTCGGCCATCCGGCTGGCTGGCATCTCGATGCTGGGGATGGCGGTGTCGCTGATCGGACCTTTTCTCAGCCCGCCTTTTCTTGGCGCCTCTCTTCTTGGTGCTCCTTCGCTTAATGCACAGGCTCTGCCCAGCCAGGACGGGAATCGGA
>JALOKO010000115.1 GCA_025456495.1 Bryobacterales bacterium
AGCTTCTGTAGTACCCATACAGCTGGAAAAAGGCTAGATTCGCGAACCGAAGTGCGGTTGGAATGCGCTAACCCATATTCCGGCACACTTGCCCAAGGAACGATGAATGCCTATTAACCAGTCAATTTTTATTCAAGCATCCGTTGGCCATCTCGGCCGGAACCAACCCCAGGATGTGAAGACCATCCAACAACGCCTGAACGAGTTGATGCCGCCTTCCCGGAAGAAGTTGACGGTGGATGGCAAGTGCGGTCCGCTCACCGTTGCCTGCATCAAGGAGTTCCAGAAGGAAGTGCGGGGGACCACAAGCCCGGACGGCAGGGTTGACCCCAATAAGGGAACGCTGGCCGCGCTGAACGACCCGGCCTCGGCGTCCAAGTGGGCGAAGATGAGCTTCGGCTCTCCGGCGGTTCCGTCTACGCCCGGTGCGGGACCGGGTGGAACGATGCCGCACGAGGAGGCGATGCGGACCAAGTTCAAGGAAGCGGGGCGGGATCCGGAATTCGACCTGTTCCGGCGCGCCTTTGTAGATGGCTCCATCCCGTCGATGAAGATCTTCCTGGGCACGATTGGCCGCAGCGAGGACGCATTGAAACTGGCGAAGGCCTACCTGGCGATGCGCAGCATGGGGCTGACGTTTGAAGAATGCCGTGAGGTGTTCCGGGCCATCACCGGCTTCCGGAAGGCCAAGGCGGCGTTGGAGTTGTTCGACGACCTGGCCAAGCCCGCCAGCAAGTTCGGAAAGCTGCTTGGCTTCACCGGGAAGGTGGCGGGCAAGGCGGGGTTGCTGGTTGCGGTGATTGAGATCGCCGACAAGATGGCGGATGGCGACTACCTGTTCGGCGCCACCGAGGCCTACAAGATCGTCATGGGGAAAGCCATTCCCTGGGCGGCGATGATTGAGGGTCTACAGAGCTTGGTGGAGGCTGTAGCGCCGGATTCCTGGAAGGCCTCCGGCGTGTTCAAGGTGATGCGCGCCTGCGACCCCATCGGGTTGGGAGCCACCGCCGTGGATGCAGTCACGACGCTTGCCCTGGGCGCCATCGACATGGTGGTGAAGGGGAAGATGGACGTGGATGCCATGCTGCCCCGCCTCATCCGGCTGGTGTCGCGCATGAAGCAAGGCCCCACCAAGGTTTTTGCGGAAATGGGCGAAGACCTGGGAGACGCGATGTACGAGATCTCGCAGTGGAAGAAGTCGGACTTCACCTACGCCATCAGCGTCTTCCCGAAGTGGATCGCCAGCGGCCTCTAGTCGCTGGCGCCTACCGTGGAGTCGCATCGGTGCGGGTGTATACGCTGACACCACCCAGATAGGTGTTCAGCACTTGGGTGTGCGGCAGATCCTCCAGCGGACATTCCAGCAGGTCACGGTCGACTACAATCAGGTCGGCCAGCTTGCCGGGTTCGATGCTTCCGCGTTCCGCCTCAGAGAAGGTCAGGTAGGCGTTGTTGATGGTGTACAGGCGGATGGCCTCCTGGCGGGTGATGGCCTGCTGGGGATGGAACGCGGTGTCCATCCAGCGCGGCGTACGGGCGATGGTAGTCCACATGCCCAGGAAGGGGTTGTACTGGTTTACGCTGCGGAGACTGCCGATACGCTGCATGTGGTCGCTGCCGCCACCCACCATCACCTTCTGGTCAAACAGTGCGCGGAAGGGCTGGAACCATCGGGTGCGTTCCGGGCCGAAGTGCTTCATGAGCGTAGCCCCATCCAACTGCAGCCAATTGGGCTGCATGTTGGCCACCACGCCGTACTCTGCCATCTTGGCCACGATATCCTCTCCCATGAAGTTGGCATGGCTCAACGAGGGACGCGCGGCGCGGATGTCCACGCCTTGTCGGGCAAGCGAGACGGCGGCATCGACGAAGGTCTCCACGGCGCCATCGCCCACCGCATGGGCGGTGAGCTGCAGTTCGTTCTCGGCGGCGGCGCGCATGATCCGCTCCAGTTTGGCGGGCTCAATGTAGCGCATGCCCCGATAGGCGGGGTCGGTAATGGAATAGATGGGGCTCACGCCCCATGGTGACCGCATGTAGGCGCTGCCGGTGAGCATGCCTCCGTCCAGGAAGACCTTGATGCCGCGCAGCCACAGCATATTGTCCTTCCGGTGCAGAGGGTCCTGGGCGGCCTCACGGAAGGTCTGTTCAATATCCTCAATGGGATCCAGGCCACTTACGGCAAGGTAGCTGAAGACGCGTACGTTGAGTTCGCCGTCGTCTTTCATGCTCCGCAAAAGATCCAGTTGCAGGCGATCCGTGTTGCCCTCGCCCACGCCGGTGATGCCCACGGAATTGTAGTCCTCGAACAGCAACTTCAGGCGGGCGATGCGGTCAGCGTCGGTGGCCTCGCGTTCGCTGGAAACCATGCGGATGAACCGCGCGCATTGGCGCAGGATGCCGGTGGGCTCGCCTTGGGGATCCTTTTCCACGCGGCAGGGCTCGCCCGCGGGCGCCTGGAAGTTGCGATCGATGCCACTCATGCGCAGGGCCATTGTATTGAGCGACGTGTCCGGCCCGGTGCGAAAGACGACAGGATTGGCGGGCGCGACGGCGTCCAGTTCCGCCCGCGTGGGGTAGCGCTGGTCCTTCAGACGGGTGATGAAAACCTGGGATACGTACACCCACTTGTCTGGACCCAGCCGGGTGGAGCGGTCCTGGACATAGGCCAACACGTCGGCGATGGAGCCCATCTCGGGCACCTCGTGATCGAACTCGTACATGGCGCTGCCCAGGGCGTGTACGTGCGAGTCAATCAACCCGGGCAGCATCATCCTGCCGGCGAGGTCAATCTGCTCGGCGCCACTTCCGGCGAGGGCCTGCACCTCCTGGTTCGATCCCACCGCAACGATGCGGTCGCCCTTGGTGGCCACTGCCTGCGCGATGCGGAAGTCGCCGTCTACGGTCACCACCTTCCCGTTCAGAAACACGCGATCCGCGGCGGGTTGACGGGCGCAAGATCCCAACAGCAACGCACCCAACAGGCAATACCAAGCAGTCCAGCAACGCACAAAAACCACCTTTCCTGACCGCTCAGCTTATCAAAGAGGTGGCTGGAATCGATGGGATGCCGTAGCTTTTCGTTCCGCGAAAACCGGAGGGACAATGTGGCGGCGGCGCAGTGACCGTGTGACCAGTGCGACCATGGCGGAAATTGCTCTCCGCCCCCGGCCAGGACTCGCTAAGATGGAAAGAAAGGTGCCTATGCGTTCGCTACTCGCAATTCTGCTGATGGTTTGCCTTGGTGGCGCAATGGCGCTGCACGGCCAGGAACTCAATACTACCCAACAGTCGCAGGCGGCGAGACTGCAGCACCAGTTCATGTCTCCCTGCTGCTGGGGCGAACCCCTGTATGGCCACATGTCTCCGGAGGCCCTGGAGATGAAGCGAGAGATCTCGCGGATGGTCCTGGAGGGCCGCAGTGACCAGGACGTGATTGAGCACTTCAAGGCCAAGTTCGGCACCCGCATTCTGGTGGAGCCCGATGGCACGCAATGGTGGGTGATGAATGTGGTGCCGATGGTGCTGTTGGCCTTGGGCTTTGTGGCCACGGTGTGGATCATCCGCAAGTGGTACCGTCCGGCCGAGCCCAAGGCAGCCTGACACTGGTATATCGCTGCTATGGGCATCTTCGGGATTCTGGCGCATCCCTGAGATAGTCCCCTTGAAAGGGCGCGGTCCCAGTCCAACTCAACGCGCATTCACTAGATCCGCTGGAAGGCCTTCAAGATATCGTTGGCGCCGTAACGGAGAGCAATCGGTCGTCCGTGCGGACAGGTCATGGGATAGCGGGTTTCAGCTAGCGTGCGCAGCAGCCATTCCATCTTGGTGTGGTCCAGCGGCATGTTCACCTTGATGGCTGCTTTGCAAGCGACGCTGGCGGCGAGTTCCCGGCGGAGATCCTGGGGGGAGCGGCTGCGCCAATCCGCGTCCGGCGATTCCAGCACCTCGCGAATGATGCCCTCGATTTCGCCAGGGGGAAGGTCAGCCGGGGCGGCCTTCACCGCGATGGTGCGAACACCGAACGGTTCGGTCTCAAAGCCCAGCGTGCGGAGTTCCGCTTCCAGAGCGGCGTAATCCAGTTGGGCGGCCGCGCTCAGCTCCATCACCATGGGAATCAACAACCGCTGACTTTCCACCTGGCCCCGTGCAAAACCCTCCAGCACCTTTTCGAACAGAATGCGCTCGTGGGCGATGTGCTGGTCAATCAGCCAGACTCCATCTTCCCCCACCGCAATGATGAAGCTGTTTTTCCACTGCCCGACGGGGCGGAGGTTGCGCAGTGCCTCCAGGTTAGGACTGTCTTCGCTGCGCAGGTTGGCGTAGGCCTGACGAGCCTGGCTACTTTCGTCACCGGGGAGTGGGGCGGCATCGATGGCGGGCCGGTGGGATGGCGCGTCGCTGGGGAGCGGCGCACCAAACGGTAGCCGCATCGGCGGGGCTGGGGTAGGCTGCAGGCGAAAGGGTTCTGGAGTCACTCCGCGCCCCCGCGCCGCAAGAGCGCTTATGGAGCCAAAGACCGGCGGCGGAGCAGCGTAGGATGTCGGCGATGGAGGGGGAAACGGTGAGGCGCCGCGGGCCAGTGGGGGGGCGTCCGCGTCTGCCTCGGGACTCAGGTCCACGGGTGACGCGTACAGCGCATTCAGGTCGCGCTGGCTGTACTCGGAATAGGGCAATTGTGGGGCGGGCTGGGCAAGGCTCGCCAACGGGGCGAGATTGCCTGATGACTCGATGTCAGCCGCATCCTGGGACTCTGCTGGGGGCATGGTGGCCGTCGGCGGAACAGCGCCCATCACTTCCGGGGCAGGCGCGGGCGCGGCGGGGCGTGACGCCATCAGGCAACCGCGGATGACATCTTCCACAAAATCGTGGACGAAGGTGCGGTGGTGGAACCGGACCTCGGTCTTGGCGGGATGGACGTTCACATCCACTTCATCGGCGTCGCACTCCAGGAAGATCGCGGCAAATGGGAAGGTATCCGAAGGGATGAGGTTGTAGTAGGCCTTGGACAGCGCGTGCAACACCAGCTTGTCGCGGATCAGCCTTCCGTTCACGAACAGGTAGATCGCGTTGCGATTGGGCTTCTGCACGTGCGGAGCAGAGACGAAGCCGCGCAGCCGGAAGACCTTCAGAACAGGCTGGGGCAACTCTTCCACGCGCTTCCAGGGAGGCGGCGCGGGAGGGGTCACCAGCAGTTCGCGGCGGTTGTCCGCCAAGTCAACCAGATCGTCCAGGGTCTGGCCGCCGAAGACCTGATACAGACGCTCCTGCAAGGTAGGCACGGGACTGACATCCAACAGAACGCGACCGCCGTGGCGAAGTTCGAAGCTCTTTTCCGGGTGTGCCAGTGAGTAATGGGTAAGCAGCCCGCCGATGTGGGCAATCTCCGTCTGCTCACTACGCAGGAATTTCTTGCGCGCCGGAACGTTGTAGAAGAGGTCAGCCACGCTGATGGCCGTGCCCACCGGCGCGGCGATGTCGTCGCACTTGGTGAGTCGGCCACCGTGAATCTCCACGTGGGTGCCGGTTTCGCCCTGCGCTTCGCGGGAGATGAGGCTGAGGCGGGAGACGGCGGCGATGGAGGGCAGGGCCTCGCCGCGAAAGCCCAGCGTGGCAATGGCGGCCAAGTCGTCCGCCTGCCGCAGCTTTGAGGTGGCGTGCCGCTCAAAGGCCAGCATGGCGTCGTCACGTCCCATGCCATGGCCGTTGTCGGTGATCTTCAACAGGCGCGCGCCGCCAGATTCCGCCTCCACCCGAAGCTCCGTGGCTCCTGCGTCCAGCGAATTTTCCAGAAGTTCCTTGGCCACTGAGGCGGGGCGCTCCACCACTTCGCCCGCGGCGATCTTGTTGGCGATATCGTCGGACAGAATGCGGATGCGACCCATTGCCCTTTATCTTCCCATCCCTGGCTGGCGGCGCGTGCAAAAGCGCCCATGGCCATGTGGCTGCGGGGAAACACCTAGACCAGGGAAAGCGGCGCATCAGCCCAGGAGGCAAGCAGTTCCTGGTAGGGCACCAGTGGGCTGCTGCCGTGGCCGGTGGCTAGCTGGATGTCCGGTTTGTTGTCACCGTGGAAATCACTGCCGCCGGTCATCCGCAGGTGGTGCCTCTGGGCCAGGGCGCGCAGTTGCTGGCTATAGGCGGCGTCCTGCTCGGAGTGCCACACCTCCATGGCATGCAATCCAGCCCTGGACAGCCAGGCGCACAAACCATCAGCGCATTCCCAGGAATGTCCCCAGAACCGGATGGGATGGGCCAGGCTGGCGATGCCCCCTGCATCGCGGACGCGGGCGATGGCCTCTCCGATGGGAGGGGACTGGCGCGGCACGTAGCAGGAGGCGGCTTCGCCCAGAAAGCGGCGAAACGCCTCGTCCAAACTACTGGCCAGATTGCGCTTTACCAGGATGCGGGCCAGGTGTACCCTTCCCGCGACGCTGCCACCGGCGCTGCGCAGCTCCTGCTCAGCCACGCAGACCCCCTGCGCTTCAAGGCGGCCTAACAGTTCGCGATTCCGCCGCCAGCGGGAAGCCTCCATGCCCTTCACCCACTCCCGGAAGTGTCCTGGAACGTCCGCTTGCGGGAAGTAGGCCAGCAGATGGATATCGCGTGGACTCCCAGGGAACAGGTGGCGCGCCTCCGGATTCAGGGTAGTGCTGATTTCCACGCCTGCAATCACGCGCAGTCCCTGCAACCCGGCGGCCTCCTGGGCGGAGGCCACGGCCTCAAAGGTGTCGTGGTCGGTTACGGCCAGCACCTCCAGCCCTACCCTTAGGGCCTCGGCGACTAACGCCTGCGGACTGCTGGTGCCATCGGATGCGGTGGTGTGAGCGTGGAGGTCAATCATCTTGGTTGCGGTTGGTGAAACTTGCTAGAAATGGCGGCGCAATTCGGTGAATGCGCTGAGTTCCAGCAGCTTGCCCTTGCCTGGAATGAGGGGCTCTTCTTCCAGATGCCAGTTCCGGGGGTGTGGGATGTACGCTGCGTTCATGCCGATGGCAAGCGGAGGATTGATGTCGCTCTTGGGGGAGTTGCCCACCATCCAGGACTCCTCCTTCCGGGCGCCGCGACGTTCCAAAAGCGCGTGGTAAGCGGATTCGTCCTTTTCCTTCACCACCACCACCTCTTCAAAGAAATCCTCCAAGCCAGAGGCGCGCACTTTGCCGCGCTGCTCAGCCGGATCTCCCTTGGTGAAGAGCGTCAGGTGGTAGCGGGGTTGCAGATATGCCAACGTTTGCTGCACACCGTCGATCATCACCAGGGGCTGGGCCATAATGTCCAGGGCGATATCCATGACGGTTTCCAGATCGGCATCTGTCCAGGAACGTTCACACAGGGCGGCGAAGCATTCCTGCATGTTTCGCCCGAACTGCCGTGCGCCATAGCCGTGACGAACGCGATTGACATGCTCAATCTCATCCAGCCGCCGGCGAACCGTCGGCATGTCCAGGGCGCTGTGATTCAGGAAAGCGGCGAAACGCTGAAAGGCCTGCTCAAAGTAGACGTTGTTTTCCCAAAGAGTGTCATCGGCATCAATGATGAGGTGACGGTAACCGTTCTTCATGGCGGGTATTGGCTGGGAGGGCGCTTAGGGGATTGACTGTCCGTCGTCCTCTTGGGTAAGCGCGGACTTTGCGTGCCCGTTGGTGGGGGCCAGACGCCGGGCCTGTGCAATTTGGGCCTGGCGTGACTCAAAGGTCTGGAAGTAAGTAAGCAGGTGGCGCAGTCGCTCCTCCTCCACGCGCATCTGCAGCAACACCTGGCGCAGGTTGGCGTCGCCGACGGTCTGGCCCAGTTGAAAGCTCAGCAGCGGGTCCTCCATGTCCAGTTCCGGGATGGGACCTTCCGCCACCCTGCGGGCGAGGGCGCGCCAGGCATCCACCACGCGTTCGCGGAGGGCGGGGAGTTCGGGCGAGTCCTCGGGAGACTGGTCGTCAAAGAATTCCACGGTGGCGCGCAGATAGCTCTTGTCCTCGTTCAGTTCCACAACCTCAAAGCGGCGACTGCCACGACACAGGATATCCATGCGGCCATCGGGAAACCGCTCCAGCACCTTCTCCACAAAGACGGCGCAGCCAATGTTAGCGATGCCCTGCTCCTGCGCCAGGATAATCCCGAACTCGGTCTGCTGCTGGACGGCGATGCCTACCATCTCCTGATAGCGTTCTTCAAAGATGTGCAAGGGCAGCGCAGCGCCAGGAAGCGCAACCAGATTCAGGGGAAAGAGCGGGAGCAGATCCACCGGCATACCTCTATTATTGAATGAAGCGCCCGGGCTGCCGGGTTCAGCGTAAGACTTCGGGGGATTTCTGATATGGAATTACACGACCGGGTGGCGCTGGTCACGGGGGCGTCCCAGGGAATTGGCGCCGCGCTGGCCGGGCAATTGCGCAAGGCCGGATGTCGGGTGGTGCGCTGCGCGCGGAACGAGGACGCGCTGCGTGCGTTGGCTGGTCCCGACGAACTGGTGGTGGCCGGCGACTTGCTGGACGGCCGATTTCGCGAGCACCTGATGCGAAGTATTCTGGAGCGCTTCGGACGGCTGGACATCCTGGTGAACAACGCCGGCGTGGGACATTACCGGAACTCGATTGAAGCCGACAGTGACGAGATTCGCGCGCTGTGGGAATTGAACTTCTTCGTGCCCCTGGAACTGGCTCGTCTGGCGGTTCCGCGCATGCTGGCGCAGCCTCGTCTTCCGGATGCCCGCGAACAGGGCATGGTGGTGAACGTCTCGTCGATTGCCGGCAAGGTAACACTCCCCTGGTTCACAATGTATTCCGCGTCCAAGTTCGCCCTTTGCAGTTGGACCGAGGGGTTGCGCATGGAGTATCTTGGCCGTGGCATTCGCAGCCTGGCGGTATGCCCAGGGTATGTGAAGACAAGCTTTCAGGCGAACGTGCTGTCGGGCGCGCCGCCGGACCCGCTGGCGCAATCAA
>JALOKO010000116.1 GCA_025456495.1 Bryobacterales bacterium
TTTGCAACAGCGGCAAGAGTAATCCAGCAGACTGCCTTCTTTGCCATGCGGCAACATCGTGCGACGGTAGGGACTGCAGCGGTGACCATTGCGGGTCCGGCGCATGCGAAGCCCTACTGGCTCAAGCTGGTGCGGAACGTGAATAGCTTCCGCAGTTTCGTATCGGCAGACGGGCAACAGTGGGTGGAAGTGGGCGCGCCGGTAACCATCTACTTGGCCGGGATCAGTTATGTTGGCTTTGTCGCCGCGGGCGGCCAGGGCGAAACTCAGGCGGTATTCGAGCAGGCATCGTTCGCCGCGACTGCGATTTTCTAACCCTGCTGGTGTCTTTCCGCTATCCGGCGATTGCACCAAGCGACGCCCGGTCGGGTTGGACTATCGGCCGCGCCAGGGGGCGTCCGGGGCGCCCAGGCTGATGAGGTTGGCAAAGATGCGGGCCGCGCCGGGTACGGCGAATGGCAGTTGCCGGTACCAGGCCAGCGAGCAATAGATGTACAGTCCTTTACCGTGCCGGGCCTCCAGCCAGATACCGCGTTGGGGGTCCTGTCCGCGGTCGTACATTTCCACCAACGGGGTGTATTCGGGCGCCCAGGTGGTGA
This sequence comes from Bryobacterales bacterium, assembly GCA_025456495.1. Classification (GTDB taxonomy): domain Bacteria; phylum Acidobacteriota; class Terriglobia; order Bryobacterales; family Bryobacteraceae; genus JACTMJ01. The sequence goes on from JALOKO010000116.1 coordinate 600, forward strand.
GGTGCTTTGAGCCGCGCTGCTCCACCCATCCCTCAAAATCAGCCAGGGTGATGCGGTTGGGCATTTGGAAGACGGGTGCATCCGGAGCTAGCAGACGAACGGGGGAATCCTCTTCGCTCACCTCCTCGGGGCGACGGCCCATCTGGTAGGGGTAGGGTCCGAAATTGTTGTCGTATTCGGGTGTGTTGTATTGCACCACCAGCACGCCCCCCTGGCTGACGTAATCCAGCAGGCGCTGGTTGTAGGTGAGCAGATCCTTGCGCACGGCATAGGCGCGAATGCCAAGCACGATGGTATGGAAGCGGTTGAGATCGCTGCTGGCAAGGGCAGAAGTATCCAGTATTTCCACGCTAGCGCCAAGCTGCTCAATCCCCGCGGGAACTTGGTCGCCGGTGCCCATGACGTAGCCTACCTTGAGGTTGGGCGCGATTCTGGCGTCGACGAGCGCGATCTGGTGCGTGGCGGGCCGATGGTGGTATAGCACCTCGTAGCCGGGCTGGGTGATGGGCTGGAAGGTACGCCGGTACTGCTGTCCATTGGCGGTGGCGATGGCGGCGACCGTGATGCGGCCATCACGCAGGCCAGCGGGGGGCAGGATGCGGAACGTGGCACCGATGGCCTCGCCTTCCTTGTCCATGGCGAAGGGCTGCAAGGCAGGCTCACTGCGCCAGCCAGCGGGTGGTCATCCACCTGGCTCACCAGAACGGGTTGCCGGACGTGGATGCGAAGTCCCTCATACTCAACCGTGACCAACGCATGCAGCGGGGCTTCGGGCAGGGGTTTGCCGAAGACGCGGTCACTGTCGTAACGGTAGAAGGTCTCCTTCACCGACTCCCGCTGCCAGAAGGCGGCAGTGGGCGGGGCATCGGCCGGGACGGTCACCTGGAACTGGCCATCGCCATCGGGCTGCACGGTCCAGCCTGCGGGCGCCTGAAGCTCCACGTGCAGCAGCTTTGCCAGGGGTTGCAGGCGCTGGTAGAGGTTCACCGCGACGGGGAAGCGTTGCCCGGGAGTGGCCACGCCAAAGGTGACTGCGGGCACGAACATGGCCATCTGTCCGGTGGGCGCGGAGGTGGGGCGGACCAACGCCTCCAACTCCAATCCCAGGGCCAGTGCGAGGGCGTCCTGAATCTGCTGTTCCTTGATCTCCAGGTCGCGGGCGTCGCCGGAGGCGCGCAGTGTATGCACTTCGCGCAAGGCCGCCGCTAGTGCCGGGGCGGAACGCTGCGGCTGTTGGGCATCGAAGAGTCTTACGGCTTCGTCGATGTGAGCGCGCAAGGTGGGGTAGGCGCTTAGGGACAGGTCAACGCCATCCAGGAAGCTGGCTTCGCGTTCGTCCTCAGCGGCTGAGGGATGCGTGCGCAAGTAATAGGTTGCCTGCGGTCCGGGACCCATGATCACCGTGCCGATGCTCTGGCTGCGCTGCTGCCGCAGGCCTTCGCGGCCAATCTGAGCGTAGCTCTGGCCAAGGACAGGATCGAAGATACCGGTCTCGCTCTTGACGGTCCAGGGGTCTAACTGGCTGCGGTTGTTGGCGTAGTGCTTCAGCGGCTTCCAGGTGCGGAGGCCGGCGGCGAGTTGTTCGGGATACCGGTCAGGATTGGGCGCGGCTAGAAAGGCCTTGGGAGAGACGATGCCGGAGGCGGTGTGATTGCCGTGACCGTCTCGGGCGGTTCCCTGCCACCGCGAGAGGATGATGTGTGGCTGCTCTTCGCGGATGATGCGCACGACATCGCGGATCACTTCGTCCTCTTCCCACTGGGCCCAGCACTCTTCGATGTTTTTGCTGTAGCCGTAATCCACGGCACGGGTGAAGCGGACACGCGCGCCATAGTGGTGGGCCCCACGGCGGAGTTCGACGGTGCGCAGCAGGCCCAGGCGGTCAAAGGCGTCATCGGTGACCAGGTTGGCGCCGGACTCACCGCGGGTGAGCGACAGCAGCACCACCTCTGCACCCAGCCCGCGGCTAAGGTGGGCGATGGTGGCGCCATCCTCATCATCCGGATGGGCGACGATGTACAGCACCCGTGCCCGGGTTTGTAGTTTTCGCAACTGCTGCAGCAGGCCCGCCGAGCCTTTGTCGTAAGAGAGCGGCTCCAGCCACGCATGGGCAGGCTGCAAGGCCACGAGTAGAAGGCAAAGCGCGACGAACCGATGCATGAGTTTGAGGATAGCGCAGCGGTGCGGTGTGGGTGCATCGGCTTCCTCGCGCTTGTACAGTTCTGAACGATGGCGTTGGGGAACGTGGCGTTGTCCTTGGCCATGACCACGTTCCTGGCCACGAGCGCGTCCTTGGCCACGAGCGCGGCAGGACTGAGCAACGGTGAGTTGGCCCGGAGAGGTGGCGCCCGCGAGCAGGTCGTGCGACGGATGTTGGACCCAGGCCAGCAGACGAGCCTCAAGAAGATTCCGTCCGCGTACGCCGCGCTGGCAAAGCGGCGGCGGTGATCCTACGCCGCAACAAAGCCTGAGTGGAGCTTCACGAGACCGACGACATTCGCGCCTGTGCATTCATGCAACACGGCATCACATTCTCTCTCTGGGGTGGCGCGCTACACTACAGGCAGGGCGGCTTATCTGGGGAAGCGCCCAATCTACACTGGATTATGAAGCTGCGCGAGGCCATCGAGAAGAAGCTGGAGACCACGCTGCCTATCCCGTTGCCAATCCCTTGGCGGATGTCGCGGCGGGACCTGGCGGAGTACGTGGTGTCGCTGCCGGAGCGTGTGGTGCGCTCCGCAACTGCGCTGGGCGCGGGCATTGTGCGCGAGGTGGGAGAGACCACACTACCGGCTAGCATTCGTCGCACGCAGCTCTACCGCAGCATGGTGGACCTTACCTTGCGCTTCCTGATTGAGGACGTCGGCCAAGTGAAGGGCGTGTTCCCTGTTGACGGCCGGCTGAGTGAGGACTTCCTGCTGCGGCGCACCGCCGGCAATGGGATTGAGGCGATTGGCCTGCTGACCTTCCGTGCGTCACCAGTGTGGGTGTTTGCCGCCATCGCCGACATTACCGGCGCCGGCAAGGTTCTGATTCGTGAGATCGCCGACGCGCTGCACCAGGACGGGCTAATCGAAAGCACGGCTGGCATTGAGGACGTAGATACGCTGCTGCAGCGGCTGGAGCGCGGGTCCGGTCGCCTGGCCGAATCCTTCAACACCCCACCGTTGGATGTGGTGACCTTACGCGAGGAACTGCGGCAAATCCGCGCTGAGTTCACGCACATACCGGCGTCGAACCTGCCGGATGCCGAAACCGTGGTGGCGCGTTGGCATGAGATCACCGATGAGGCCAAGGCGCAGAACCGTAGCGTGTTTCAAATCTCTGCGTTGATCGCGTTTTCGGCGGTAAGCCAGATCCCGGAGAACCTGCGGTGGTTGGGACGGTCAGCAAAGTTGGCGGCGGCAAAGACCGGCCACGTGTTCGCCATGCCCATCCTGAATCACTATTCTGATACGCTGCGCGCGATTCACAGGACGGGTTTCCTGCAGTACTGGATCCAGGAGTTCCGCCCCTACATCCGCGGGGCGCTGGAACAGTTTTCGACGGAGCATGACAGCCTGACGCAGCGCTTGTTGCATCGGAACGACGGCAAGGCCAAATGAAGGTCAGCGCGCCCCATGCACGGATGGCGTCGAAGGAGCAAGCAACAGCATGACGCGCCGAACCCTCATCACTCGCGTGGCCGCCGTTCCTGGCTCGGCTGCCTTTCCCGTCGCGGTTGCCCTTCCCGCTGGTGCGATGGCGCAATCCAGGTCGTCGCGCGCGAAGGTGACCACGCGCGTTCGTCGTCTGGAATTGAAGCATACGTGGACGACGGTGATGTCCTCCAGCACACATCGCGATACGTTCTTTGTGGAGTTCCAGAAGGATGGCATCACGGGCGTCGGCGAGGGCGCGCCCATCGTGCGCTACAACGAATCGGCAGCTTCCGCGAAGGCGGCCATTGATGCCATTGCGCCCTATCTGGAAAGCTGTGACCCCGGGCAGTTCGCTAAGGTGAAGCGCGAAGTATTCACCCGCGTGCCGGGCGAGTGGGCGGCGAAGGCGGCGGTAGACATTGCCATCCTGGACTGGGCCGCCCAGAAGTTGGGGACGCCGCTGCACCGGCTGTTCGGCCTGGACGCGGAAGACGCGCCAGTGACCACGTTTTCCATCGGCATCGATAAACCGGAGGTGGTGCGACGCAAGGTGGCCGAGGCGAAGGATTATCCGCTTCTGAAGGTGAAGGTAGGCCTGGACAACGACCAGGAAATCCTTGCCGCTGTGCGCGCGGAAACCAACAAACCGCTCATCTGTGACGCCAACGAGGGCTTCCGTTCCAAGGAACAGGCAGTGGAGAAGATCCAGTGGCTGGCCGGGCTTGGGGTGACTTTGATTGAGCAACCGCTGCCGGCGTCGAACCTGGCCGACATGAACTGGATCCGCGAACGGGTAAGCATTCCGGTGATTGCGGATGAGGCCTGCCTGCGGCCGGAGGATGTACCGCGGCTGGCGCCCTACTTCGATGGGGTGAATGTGAAGGTGGATAAGTGCGGCGGCCTGCAGGAAGCCCTGCGCATGATTCACATGGCGAGGGCGCTGGGGCTGAAGGTGATGATTGGCTGCATGGTGAGTTCCAGTGTGGCCATCACGGCCGCCGCCCAACTGTCCCCGCTGGTGGATTATGCTGACCTGGATGGCAACCTGTTGATCGCCAATGATCCGTACACTGGCGTGGTTGTGCGCGCTGGGAAGCTGTTGTTGCCACTGCGTCCGGGATTGGGTCTGTCGCCTGCTTTGAGCGCCTGACAAAGATCTGCGCGTGGCTGCAACCGCGCGGGGTTGGCGATCATCCGATAAGTAGGCCCGATTGCTACAATCGGATGACCGGACAGCCTGAGGGGACGATGCCCGCACTAGCCACCATCACCGACGAAATTCTGGAGCTCAAGCGTGAGCGCCACGCGGTGATTCTTGCCCACCACTACCAGGATGCCGAGATCCAGGAAATGGCCGATCATGTGGGGGACAGTCTGGAGCTTGCTCGCGCCGCGCAACGCTTTGATGGCGATGTGATTGCCTTTTGCGGAGTCTGGTTTATGGCCGAGACCGCAAAGGTTCTGAACCCCCAGCGGACCGTGATCGTGCCCGATAAGGATGCCGGTTGCAGTCTGGTGGATAGCTGCCCCGTGGATCGCCTGCGCGCGTTCAAGCAACTACACCCTGACCATGTGGTGGTGAGTTACATCAACACGTCCGTGGATGTGAAGACGGAAAGCGACATCATCTGCACCTCGCGCAACGCGGTGGATGTGGTGAACAGCATTCCGGCGGATCAGCCCATTCTGTTTTGCCCGGATATCAACCTGGGCAACTATGTGAAGCGCGAGACGGGCAGGCAGAACATGCGCATCTGGCAGGGCGCATGTATCGTCCACGCCACCTTCCCGGCAAGGAAGGTGGTGGAGGCCAAGGCGGCTCATCCTCAGGCGCGGGTTGCGGCGCATCCCGAATGCCCGCCCGATGTGCTGCGGATGGCCGACTACATCGGTAGCACGTCCGCCATCATTGACCATTGCGTGGCGTCTGACCATCTGGAGTGGATCGTGATGACCGAAAGTGGCGTTCGCTTTTCGCTGGAACGGCGCGCCCCGGAAAAGGTCTTTCACTTCGTCGCCAACGAGATGTGCAACTGCAGCGAGTGCCCCTACATGAAGCGCAATAGCCTAGAGAAGCTGCGCGATTCCCTGTTGCATCTGCAACCGCGCGTTGAGCTCTCCGCAGCAACCATTGAACGGGCGCGCTTACCCATTGAGCGGATGTTGGCCTTGCGATGATCTTTGCGCACAGTGAGGGAAATGCCCCTGCGCCCGAACTCGACGGGCCGTTGGTGGACACGTTTGGCCGGGTGCATGACAATCTGCGGATCAGTGTCACGGATCGTTGCAACATTCGCTGTTTTTATTGCATGCCGGAAGAGGGCGTCCAGTTCCAGCCCCGCCAGGAAATCCTGAGCTTTGAAGAAATCGCGCGCTTTGTGCGGGTTGCCGCGGAGATGGGCATCACCAAGTTACGTCTCACTGGGGGCGAGCCGCTGGTGCGTAAGGATCTGCCGGAATTGGTGACCATGCTGAGCGCGATTCCAGGGATCCGCGACATCGCTCTTACCACCAATGCGGTGCTCTTGAAGGGGCTGGCGCGTCCGCTGCGTGAAGCCGGGTTGCACCGCTTGAACGTCCACCTGGATACGCTGGACCCCGCCAAATTCGAGCGCATCACGCGGCGGGACGATTTTGCCAAGGTAATACAGGGGATCGACGCTGCGCAGGCAGAGGGCTTTCCGCTAAAGCTGAATGCTGTCGCCGTGAAGGGCCTGGTGGAGGACGACATTGCCCCGCTGGCGCGGTTCGGACGCGATCGTGGCATTGAGGTGCGCTACATCGAGTTCATGCCCCTGGATGCGCAAGGCATCTGGGACCGGAACGGCGTGCTGAGCGCGACGGAAATGATCGGGATTCTGGAGCGTGAAGTGGGTCCGTTGGAAGAAGTGCCGGACCGTGACCCCCGCGCCCCGGCGACTGAATACCGATTCGTCGACGGAATGGGTCGTGTGGGCTTCATCGCCAGCGTCACGCGTCCCTTCTGTCTGAACTGCAATCGGATCCGGCTTACGGCGGACGGGCATCTGCGCTACTGCCTGTTCGCAATCGAGGAAACGAACGTCAAGGCTTTGTTGCGATCCAGTTGTACAGACACGCAGATTGCCCAGGTGTTGCACGAGACGGTGCGGCGCAAGTGGATTGGGCACGAAATCAATTCCAACCGGTTTGTACCGCCGCCGCGACCAATGTACGCCATTGGCGGCTAAGCAGCGCTCCCCATTTCGATGCCGGGTGGCAACGCGTTCCAGCAGGATCTCGCCGAGTTCGATTACTCTAGGGAGTAGCTGGTGGCATCGGTGTCGGGTCAATTTTGTTTCCTTCTGATTTTGTTCGTGGCTGTACTTCCGGCGTACTGCGTCACCACGGCCAGTGACGTCCGCAAGGCTTTGGAACGGGTGGCATCCTATCAGCAGGCGGAAGCTCTAGGCGCTGGTTTTTCCCCCGAATTCGCAGATCGTTTGCAGCAGTTGCGCAGGCGAGCCCGCGATTTCGCTTTTGGCAGTGTGTTGGAAGCCGCGCGCACGTCGAAGGGGCGAGAGGCGGTGCTGATGCTGGCCCGGCGCCGTGCGCTCCGCGCCGGACTGCCGTTGCGCGCGGAATCTGCCTGGATGGAAGAGCAATTCTCGCCGTCCGTGCGGATCCAGTATTTCCCTCTTCCGGAATCGAGTGAGTGGATGGGGGCACGCGTGCACGTGGGCATCCCCTGCGGCGAAGATGTGTCCCTGTACCTGTGGAAGCTCAGCGTCGCAGAGACGGGCGACGGCCTTAGCCCGGAACTGGTGTTCGCGCGTGAGAGCCCCCTGGTTGACCTGCCGGGCAGCACCGGCGAACTGCGTTTAGCCATGGCCGTCGACGCAGCCAACGGGAAACCGCAACTGGCCACGATGGAAGCCGGGGTATGGTGTAGCTCGCAGTGGCGCAAGGCCCTGCTGCAGGTGCTGCGGCAGGGAGAGCATCCCTATCGGGCCGAGAAGATGTTCTCTCACTCTGAGATGGTTTTCCTGGCGCAAGCCCCCGAGCCCGCCGTCGAACGCATCACGGCAGGGTTTCGATTTTCGTTTCATGGGCAGTCCTGGATAGACTGGCGCCAGCCCAGCCGCTTGAAACGGTTGGACGTGCAGGTGGACGGTGACCGTACGGAACTCCTGGCGCCCCAGGACGACGACCCTGCCGCATTCCTTGAGCACTGGCTGGTGCAGCCCTGGGTAAGGTCGCGCGCGTTGAGCAGCGGAAGCAATCTGCCTGCGTTGCGCACCTGGCACGAGGCCTTGTCTCCTGAGTCCACCAAAGCCGTGCGACTCGAACTGGTGAGCCACGGCGGTTGCGGGGCGGACGGACATCTTTCCTTCGTGCATCTGCAAAGCGCGGCTCCGGGTGAGCCAAGCAGTACAACGCAGGACGTGTACGGGATTCTTCGGCGTCACGAGCAGGGTTTCCGCGTGGACGAGATTACGATGAAGTTGCCGCCAAGCTGCCTCGCGCAGGGGCGGAACCAATAGGCGCCGTTCGGTGGTTGCTCCTCACGTGACGGCGTCCGTGTGGTGCTTCCTCATCGGCTTGCGGCCTTGAAAGCAGCATGCCGCGATTACAATAAGGGAATATCGGGGGTTCTGTCGCTGAGCCGATGACAACGAATGCTCAGGGGATGGACCCCGCGAGCAGCGATGCCGGAACTCGAGCCGCTGATCGCGCTTCTGATCCGGATAGGAGTAACCCATGAACCTTTTCCGATTCAACGTTCGTGTGCGGCCGTTCGCTCATCGGCGTTCAACCCCCGCATTGGCGCTTGGCCTTGCCCTTTGTGTCATGTCAGTGATCCCTGGCGATGCGCAAACCAGAGCCACGTCCGCCGCCGACAGTACCCGGAGTGCTTCTTCGATGACTAACGCGTCTTCCGCAACTGACAACGTTCTGCTGCAACCCTGGCAGGGTCCATTTGGCGGAGTGCCGCCCTTCAGCCGGGTGAAGATTGAGGATTTCAAGCCTGCCATGGAAATGGCGATGGCGGAGAGCCTGGCGGCGATTGACGCCATCACGGGCAACGCGGAAGCGCCCTCCTTCGCCAACACCATTGAACCGCTGGAGAAGTCAGACAGACGCTACACCAAGGTGATGGCGGTCTACAACGTGTGGGCAGGGTCAATGTCCTCGGACGCTTTCCGTCCGGTGCAGGTGGAGATGGCGCCCAAGCTGGCCGCCTATCGAGACAGGATTTTGCAGAATGCGGCGCTGTTCCAGCGGATAGAGGCCATCTACGAATCGAAGCAAATGGAGACGCTGAATCCGGAACAGCAGCGGCTGGTGTGGGATTACTATACGAATTTCGTACGAGCCGGCGCCAAGCTGAGCGTGGAACAGAAGCAGAAGGTGGGCGACATCAACCAGCGCCTTGCCGCCCTGTACACCAAGTTCAGCAACAACCTGCTGCACGACGAAGAAGAGTATGCCTTGTACCTGACGAAGGACCAACTGGGCGGGCTGCCGGATCAGTACATCGCTTCAGCGGCGGAAGCAGCGTCGGCGCGTGGGCGCAAGGGTGAGTACGCAGTGCTGAATACCCGCTCGTCGATGGATCCCTTCCTGACCTTCTCCACCGAGAGGGCGCTGCGCGAGAAGGTTTGGCGCACCTATTACAGCCGGGGCGACAACAATGACGCCTATGACAACAAGCCCCTGATCACGGAAATACTGAAGCTGCGCGCGGAACGCACCCAACTCCAGGGGTATCCCAGCTTCGCGCATCGGGCCATCGAAAAGC
>JALOKO010000117.1 GCA_025456495.1 Bryobacterales bacterium
CGTTAGACTATTCGGATTAGTTGTCCTTCGATGATACACTACGCATATCTTACAAAGAAGAGAGGCAATTCGAGACATCATCCTAATTGTCTTAATTCTAGCTGCCTTATCTCTTCTTCTCAAGAGATTGTTACATTTTCTTTTCAGTAGCAGAAGCAGTTGTACTTATATTCTTAGTACTCAGAGATTTGGCTGCGTTGGATTGATACAAAGGCTATTTATTTTCCATCCTTGATTATTTGTCTTACTCATAGTTCACAGTTTCAGTTACTTTTTATGCGGGGGATATAAGTTTAGAAAGCATTGTAGTTTTAGGCTGAGGAGGTCTGATACTAGTGTTTCTTAGTGTGCGAGGTTGGTTAGTATTTGGAAATGGAAGAAGTGGAAGCTGAAAACCATTTGACGGGGGCGCGGCCGGGGCCGCAAAGGGTCCTGGCCGCGCCGTCCGGCGATAGGTGCAGTTACTGCTGCGTTTCGTCGTTGCCGCGGGCCGGGGTGTTCGGCACCTTGTTGATGAGCCGGTTGGGCTTGCCAGCTTCCTTCACCAGGTCAAAGGCGTCGTAGAGCACGCCACGCGCGGTGCGGCTTTCGTAGCTGAGCTTGTCGCCATCGATGCGGATCACCTGATACAACTGCGTGCGGCCGGCACTGCGCTCCATCCATTCCTGCTGATCGACGCTGTACATCTTGGGGCCGGAGACCGACACCACATACACGGTGCCGCTATCAGCGCGCACATTGTTGCCGCTCACCAGGTTGCTGCGGCCGTAGGTGTGGTCGTGGCCGGTGAGCACCATGTCCACTTTGTACTTGTCGAAGATGGGCTTCCATAGTTCGCGCAGGCTTTTGTTATCGCGTCCGCGCGAGGCCGAAAAGATGGGGTGATGGAAGGTAAGGATGGTCCACTTGTTGGGGTTGTTGGTGAGCACCGTCTCCAGCCATTCGGCCTGTTTCTTCTGCATCACGTTTGAGTTCAAGCCGATGACGCGCAAGCCCTGGATATCAGCGTAGTAGCAGGTCTCTTCCAGCCCCTTGGGCCCGTTTTCTGGCAGGGCGAACTGCGGGCGCCAGTGCGTGGAAACCTCACGGTCTCCCGTCGGACCACTACCGTATTCATGGTTGCCGGGCACGGCCACGATGGGCACTTTCGAGTTAATCCAGCCAGCCCCATAGAACCACTCGCCCCACTCTCCATCGCGGTCGCGGCGATTGATGAGGTCGCCGGCATGCAGGATGAACCGCGTATCCGGCGCCGAGGAGTAGGCCGCGCGGATGACCCGGCTCCACATGGAATAGATGTTGTTTTGCGCGTCGCCCACGTAGATGAACGTAAGCGGATCGCGCCCTGCCGCCGCCGTGCGGAACTGGTTCCACTCGCTCCAATTTTTCCCATCGCCCACGCGGTAGACGTACAGCGTGTCGGGCTTCAGGCCGGTGAACTGAACGGTGTGAAAGTGGGCCTCATTGATGTCCGTCTTCAAGGGCTGCGAGGTGGCCTTGGTTTCCTTGGCACGCTTGGTGAAGTCCGGCCCGTCTTCTGCCTCGGCAAGTTCGGCCTTCGCGCTGGAGACATCGGTGCTTGTTCGCCAGTTCACGCTCATTGAGGTGGACGGATCCGGGGTGATGCCCAGCATGATCCGGTCCGGTTGACGTGTCGGGGTGTGCCAAGCTTTCGTGTCTTCGGCCTGCGCGCACGCGGTCAAGGGCGCAAGGACAAGCAGCAGCGCAACAACAGCAATGGGCATGATGGCGCGCGCGGAAACACAGCGAATCGCGAGAGGGGATACAAACATCCGGCAGGTACTCCAACAACGGGGAATTTCGACGTTTTTAGGGTATCGCACAACCGCGTTGCAGGGTGATGACTGCGGCGGTGTGTCGGCGGTCATGCCTGCTGCCGCTTCTCAACACGAGGTTTCGCCCTAAGGTGTCGAGTAAGGCATACTTCGGTGGTATGGTTCGTTTCCTTTTCTGGAACCTAAACCGGAAGAAGTTCCCCGAGATTCTGCGTCGGGCGGTGCATGATCATAGCGCCGATATCGTCATCCTTGCGGAGTCGCCGTGGTCCGATGCGCAGTTGCTTTGGTTGTTGAATGCGGACGCCGCGCCGGCGACCCCCGTGTTTCAGCTCCCCTTCACCAACTGCAAGCGGATTCAGATCGTTTCCAGGTTTTCGCCAAACTCCTTTCCACCAAGGCTTGAATCGGACTACTTCACGATGCGGAGTTTGGTCCTACCCGAGCGGGAAGAGCTGCTGCTGGTCTGCCTCCACTTACCCAGCAAGCTCTACGCGTCCGACGATCGTCTCGCTCTTTCGGCGGGCGACGTTTCGAGAAGAATTCGAGAGTTGGAAGCCACGGTTCGACACGAACGCACCGTGGTTGTGGGCGACTTCAATTTGAATCCGTTCGAGGCAGGCATGATTGCGGTAGGCGCCTTTCACGCGACCAGAGCGCTGGATGTGGCGCGACGACATCGGCGTGTGGTCAACGGCACGACCTACCCGTTCTTCTACAACCCAATGTGGCAACTGTATACAGCGTCAAACGGTGCTCCGCCCGGAACCTACTACTACGAACAGAGTGAACAGGTGGCACATTTCTGGCATGTATTTGACCAGGTACTTATCCGGCCCAGCCTGCTCCCGAGGTTTGATCACCGTGCGCTGCAGGTGTTGCACGAGGTAGTCGGGGTTTCGCTTCTCGATGGCAAGGGGCGACCGGACCCAGCCATTGCCTCCGATCACTTGCCACTTACATTCCAGTTAGAATTTTGATAAGGGGACTTGATGAAGGATCTTTGGCCGGATGACATCGCGACTACGAGGATGCGGGTGCCAGTTTCAATTCTGCGAGAGCAGGCTTCCGCACTGAAGAACAAGACGAAGGGCTTAGTTACGGCCGAGGTACTTTCGCGAAGCGGTAGTTCTTCGGTGTACGGTAGCGATCTTGACGATGGAGAACTGGAGCACCATTTCGTGATCTGTGCCCCGACGCTTGACGGATACCGGTATGATCTCTTTTCGGTACGGCACGACGACCTGAGCTATCCAGCCACCGGGCACTTTAACGCCGTGACTGAAGAGATTCCAGATGAGGCCCATTTTGAGAGCTGGCTTCGTGGTGTCTTCCGTCACGAGCGCACCAAGCGCATCATCCATAGCCTGATTGCACAAGTATCGGAGCCCATTGCCTCTTAACCTTCCCCACATTTACCCCATCGTCGATACCGCCACGTTGGCGGAGCGGCGCATTACGCCTTTGGACGCAGCGCAGGCGCTATTGGATGGCGGCGCGCGGATTTTGCAGTTCCGCCATAAGCAGTCCTACACACGCGCCATCTTTGCCGAAGCGGAGCGGATTGCCGCACTGTGCGCGGCGCGGGACGTGCTGTTCGTGATGAACGATCGCGCGGATCTGGCGCGGCTACTGAACGCCGCGCTCCATGTGGGCCAGGATGATCTGCCGCCGGGCTTGGCGCGCAAGGTGATGGGCGAGCATCTGCCCATCGGCTACTCCACCCACAACCTGAAGCAGTTGCGCGAAGCCGCTGCCGAGCCCGTGGACTACCTGGCCATCGGCCCCATCTTCGGCACCGTCAGCAAACAGAACCCTGACCCGATGGTGGGCCTGGAACCGCTACGCGAGATCATCGCCGCCTGTCCGCTGCCGCTGGTGGCCATTGGCGGCATCAGCATCCAGAACGCGCAGCGACTCTACGATGTGGGTGTGCGCTCAGTGTCCTTGATCTCTGACCTGTATGCGCTGGGCGATGGTGCTGACGCGCTTCGTCGCCGCGTCGCGCAATGGTACGATTTGTATCCTCAGCCCTCCTCGTCGTAGGCAACCAGAACCAGCAGGCACCCAGGAGACGCGCATTTTGCCAACCACAACCGCTGCATCCTCAGCCTCGGGAGCCGGCTTCGTCCAGGGCCTGGGACTGTTGGACGCCACCACCATCGTCATGGGTTCGATGATTGGGTCCGGCATCTTCATCGTCTCGGCCGACATCGCCCGGCAGGTGCAGTCACCGGGCTTGCTGATGGTCACCTGGGTGGTGACGGCCATCCTTACGCTGCTGGCCGCGCTTAGCTTTGGTGAGTTGGCCGCAGCCTTGCCGAAGGCGGGCGGGCAGTATGTGTATCTGCGGGAAGCCTATGGGCCATTGAGTGGTTTCCTCTATGGCTGGACGCTGTTCACTGTCATCCAAACCGGCACCATCGCCGCGGTAGCCGTGGCCTTCGCGCGCTTCACCGGGGTGATGCTGCCCTGGGTTTCTCAGCCGGAAGCGCTGCTGCGCCTGGGCTCCTTGGCCATACGCAATGAGCAACTGGTGGCCATTGCGGCCATCGTTTTCCTTACCTGGTGGAACATGCGCGGCCTCCGCTACGGGGCCTTGCTGCAGAACGTGTTCACCTTCACCAAAGTGGGCGCCTTGCTTGGTCTCATCGGACTGGGCCTGTTTCTGGGCGGGCGCGGATCCGGGGCGGAGACGAACCTGCAGCAGTTCTGGCCCACGGAAATTGGTTGGGCTGAGGCGGCGCGCCTGGTGGGCGTGGCGCTGGTGGGAGCGCTGTTCAGTTCCGATTCCTGGCACAACGTCACCTTCACCGGCGAGGAGGTGCGCAACCCCAAGCGCAACCTGCCGCTCAGCATGGCGGTGGGCGTGTTGACGGTGTCGGCCCTGTACCTCTGCACCAATTGGATCTACCTGCAGGTGCTGCCCCTGGAGGCCATCCAGAACGCGCCGTCGGATCGCGTCGGCACGGCCGTTGCGCAGCAATTGCTGGGGCCGGCCGCGCAGCAGGGCATGGCCATCGCCATCATGATCTCCACCTTCGGCTGCATGAACGGAATCATTCTGGCCGGAGCGCGCGTGCTGTTCGCGATGGGGCGCGACGGGCTGTTTTTCCCGCAGGCCACGCGGCTGCATCCGACAACGCACACCCCTAACGTGTCGTTAGGCGTGCAAGCGCTGTGGGCGTCGCTGCTTTGCTTGAGTGGCACCTATAGCGACCTGCTGGATTACGTGATCTTCGCCGTCCTGCTGTTCTACGCGCTGACGATTGCCGGCGTCTTTGTGCTGCGCGTACGGCGTCCTGACCTGCCGCGGCCCTATAAGGTGTGGGGCTATCCCTTGCTGCCAGCAGTGTATGTACTATGCGCCCTGGCCATCTGCCTGCTGCTGCTGGTCTACAAGCCCAACTACACGTGGCCCGGGCTGGGATTGGTGCTGCTGGGTGTGCCGGCGTATTTCGTCTGGAAGCGCGTCATGCCCGCCGCAAGCGCGCCGCCGCCCGCGCGGTGATGGAACTTCGCGTCCCCAGGCCGGGTTTCGGCATCCCATAGCCAGGCGGGTACACTAAAAGCAAGTGCTCATCACCATCGACACGTTTACGAACAAGGGCAGCCGGCCGGAATGGCTGAAGGCGCCCGCTCCGGTTGGCGACAACTACCGCACCCTGAAGGATCTGGTGGGCCGCCTGAAATTGCACACCGTGTGCGAAAGCGCGGCCTGCCCCAATATAGGCGAGTGTTGGAACCAGCGCACGGCCACCTTCATGATTCTGGGCAACGTCTGCACTCGTCGATGCGGCTTTTGCAACGTACAGAAGGGTGCTCCGTTGGACGTGGATTTCGACGAGCCCAATCGCGTGGCCGAGGCCGTGGAGGCGCTGCAACTGCGCTTCGCCGTCGTCACCAGCGTGAATCGCGATGATCGCAAGGATGGCGGCGCCCAGCAGTTCGCCGACACCATCCGCGCCATCCGCCAGCGCGTCCCCTCCTGTAAGGTGGAGGTGCTGGTGCCGGATTTTCAGGGCCGCAAGGAATCCATGGACATCGTCCTTGATGCTGGTCCGGACGTGCTGAACCACAATACCGAAACCGTACCCCGGCTCTATCGGAATGTGCGGCTAGGGGCAAGCTATGAGCGTTCGCTGGAGATGTTGGCCTACGCCAAGCGTCGCGCCAAGGAAGTGCCCACCAAAAGCGGCCTGATGGTGGGCTTGGGGGAAACCATCGACGAAGTGCGCGGCGTCCTGCGCGACCTGCGCCAATCGAACGTGGACATTATTACCATCGGCCAGTACCTGCGGCCGACATTGAATCATCTGCCGGTAATTCGCCACGTGCATCCCAGTGAGTTTCTGCAACTGAAGCAGGATGGAATGGCGATGGGCTTCCAGCACGTGGAAAGCGGGCCACTGGTGCGCAGCAGCTATCACGCAGCGTCGCATGCCGGCTACCAGGAAGATGCCGCTGATGTTGGCCGGGCGGCCGAAGCGCCTGCTCTGGTGAGCGCCGGGTAGTTTGCCGCTCCCCTGGAGTTTTTCTGGATTCGCCCGCAATTTCGGCGCATCCATCAAAATCGAAACGGAACACGCGGACACCCCGCAGCGGGTGGTTGCGCCGCCCCTGAAACGCCATGGCATTCGACAATATCCGGCGTGTGATCTTTGACCCCAGCGCCGTAGGTGCTGGCGCGATCCGCGACCATCGCCGCTTCCGTTACTACGACCTGTACGTTCACGCCTTCGTCACCATTCTGCTGATCTCCAACATCGTCGCGCCTAAGCTGGTGGAGGCAGGCCCATTTCATCTGGGGTTTGTCACACTGGGTCCGTTCCTGCTGAGCGGCGCGCAAATTCTGTTTCCGCTCACCTACATTTTCGGCGACATCTTCACTGAGGTCTACGGCTACGCCGCCAGCCGCCGAGCCATCTGGATTGGTTTCTTCTCATCACTCTTGCTGGCAGCCGTGGCGATGACCATTGTGGCCATGCCCGCCGCCTCCACATGGACCGGGCAAACCGCCTATGAATACGTCCTGGGTTTCCTGCCTCGCATCGTGGTGGCCAGCCTGGTTGCCTTCCTGGTGGGTGAGTTCGCCAATGCCTATGTGCTATCCCGCATGAAGGTGTTGACCCAGGGCAAGCACCTATGGATGCGCACCATCGGCAGCACGGTGGTTGGCCAGGGAGTGGATTCCTTCCTGGTTATCCTGATTGCCTTTGGCGGCACCCAGCCCTGGCCTGTGTTGCTGAACCTGATGGTTTCCGGCTATATCGCCAAGGTGTTGTTTGAGGTTGCGGCCACGCCGCTCACGTACGTGGTGGTGAATTTCTGCAAACGCGCGGAAGGCATTGATGTCTACGACACCCACGCGGACTACAACCCCTTCCACAAGGCTCCGCCGCCTTCCCCCTTGCGTGCCGAACTGGGGGAAGAGATGAGCGTGGGCGATTAACGCGCGCCGCTGGCGTGATTCGGGTTCCACAGCACTTCTTGCACGCCCATCGCCTGGTTTACCCAGCGGCTCCAAATGAACAGCGCATCGCTGAGGCGGTTGAGATAGCGCATCACTTCGGACGGGACTTCTTCGTTCTGCGCCAGTCCGTTGGCCAGCCTTTCCGCGCGCCGGCAGATGGTGCGACAGACGTGGAGTTCCGCGTTCAAGCGACATCCGCCTGGCAGGACAAAGGAATTCAGGTCAGGCAGCTCAGCATTCATGGCGTCCATCTCCGCTTCCAACGCCAGGACATCAGCGTCGGTGATGCGGGGCTGCTTGGGATGCAGGTGAGCGGGGTCAGTAGCCAGCAGCGAACCCAGGTTGAACAGTTCATGCTGCACACGCTGCACGATGCCCGCCAGACGCTCCAATGGGGGGAAGCGGGCCACCAAATCCTGCAGGCTGGCTCCGGCAACTCCCAGATGCGCATTCAACTCGTCCACCGTTCCATAGGCTTCAATGCGCGGATGATTTTTGGCTACGCGCCGCCCGTTCACCAGGCTGGTCATGCCCTGGTCGCCGCTCTTGGTGTAGATGCGGGTAAGCCGCACGTTCGGATCGTTGAACGTGGAAGTCTGGCCGGTGAGGGCCGCTTCCGTGGAAGCCTCATCGGCATGTGCGGCGGTCTGTGCCGCGGATGGTATGTTGTCGGGCATCGTCCTCACTAGGATGCCCGGGCTGCCCGCCCGGGCGCAAGCTTCTTTGTCGTTAGCGGCGGGCGTCAAAGCGAAACCGGAACTGCATCAGCTTATTGGTGCCCACGGTTCCCAGCCCCGCTGACGGTGGCTTCAAGCCCCACGCGGTCATGTCCACGGTCGCCTCGCCATCGAAGGAAAGCATAGCCGGACCGGGCTGCATGTTCACGGTCACCGTGACCGGCCTGGCCACGCCACGAATGGCCAGCGTGCCCTCCACAAGATAGCGTCCCGCCGGTTGCGGTTGGATGCGCGTTGAACGAAACAGCAACTCGGGGTGTTTGCCTGCCTCCAGCAATTTGTCGCGTGCTTCGGCCTCAATCTTCTTCAAATCTTTGTCGTTCACCCAGTCGTCCTTGCACTGGATGCGCGCCGCGGAGATGCGCAGCACGATGCGAGACGCGGCCGGGTTGGCGACATCATAATCCAGCTCCGCCGCGTATTCCGGGAAGACGAACAGGTGCTTCTTGCCTGACATCAGCCCTGTCTTGTGAACGGTGAGATCCAGGCTCCCGCCACCCGCCGCCGAGGCTGTGTAGCGCTGGGTTTGGGCGGAAAGGCAGCCAGGAAGCAACAGCAGCGTCACGAGTAGCAGCAGCGACATTGGCAGCAGCAGTGTTCTCATGGCGAACCCTCCTTAGGCGGTCTTGGCGCCTTGAATCTGCACCAGCTTTGGGGCCTCCACGTTGGTGAAGGAAAGCACGTCCATCGGACAGACAGTGACGCAGATGCCGCAACCGATGCAGGAGCTGTTGGCGTTGTCCAGCACGTCCTGCTTCATGGCATAGCGCATGACATCAATGCCTACCTGACAGTAGCGTGTACATTCCCCGCAGGCAATGCACTTGTCATTGGAGTGAATCGCGAACCGGCTTACCTTGGTTCGGGT
>JALOKO010000118.1 GCA_025456495.1 Bryobacterales bacterium
TCCCGCCAGCAGGCTCACGCCCCACATCTGACGCCAGTTCACACCATCAGGCATGGCGGTGATGCCCATCTTCATGGTGATCCAGGCAAACAACAGAATGCCGATCTGCTTGCCAAACAGCAGTCCCGCGATGATCCCCACCGTGATGGGCGAATCAAACAAACCGCCGTCGCCTCCCTGGAATGAGACCCCGGCATTGGCCAACGCAAACACAGGCATGATGAAGTAAGCTACCCATGGATGAAGGCCATGTTCCAGCCGGGCAAGTGGCGCCTGCAGGCCTTCGGCAGCCTTCTCCAGCGCGTGTACAGCATCGCGCTGGTCTTCGGTGGGCGCGGATTGGCCGGGCTTCAGGTCTTCGGCGAATTCCGCCAGATAGCGGCGCGCCTTCTCCAGGAACGAGGGCGCGTCCATGGTGCGGTTGGCGGGGATGGTAAAGGCCAGCAGCACCCCTGCCACGGTAGCGTGGACGCCGGACTTCAGCACCGCAATCCATAGAACGACGCCCACCAGGATGTATGGCCAGGGGCTGCGCACGTTCATGCGATTGAACAGGGTCAACACTCCCATGGCGACTGCGGCCACGATGAGCGGCTGGGTGGCCAGGTCCGCTGTATAGAAGATGGCGATCACCAGCACGGCGCCCAGATCGTCCACAATGGCTACGGCCGTAATGAAGACCTTCAGCGCCAGCGGCGCACGTGAACCAAGGATGGTGATCACGCCGATGGCAAAGGCAATGTCGGTGGCCATGGGGATGCCCCATCCACGCAGACTGGGTAGTCCGGCATTCCAATACGCATAGATGGCGGCAGGAACTACCATGCCGCCAACGGCGCCCACCACGGCCAGCATTGCCCGCTTGATGTCAGACAACTCGCCAATCAGCAACTCGCGCTTGATCTCCAGGCCGACGACGAAGAAGAAGATCGCCATCAGGCCATCGTTGATCCAGTGGGACAGGGTCTTGGAAAGCGTAAGGATGCCGAAGTCAAAGGTGATCTTCTGCTCCCACAGGTTGAAGTAGCTTTCCGCATATGCTGAGTTGGCCCACACGAGGGCAAGAACCGCGTTCAGCAGCAGGACGATCCCACTGGCTGCCTGCAGTTGGAAGAAAGCTTGGATGGGGCGCAAGAGTGGAATTTGCATGATGGACAGGGGGTCGCGATGAACTAACCTTCACTATACCAATGAGGATCTTGCGGCCAAACTTGGCCAGGCGATCCCATGCAACGCGGGCCGCGTCCCCGGAGGGAAAGGGTGTAGCATCGACACATGAGGATGTTCCCCATGCGGCGGATTGCGACAAGACGGCAATTCCTCCAGGGTCTGGCGACGCTTCCCCTGCTGGCCGGTAGCAGCGGCCTGAGTTCAGCGCGGCAAGGGGTCGCGGGAATCGCGACAGCCGCGAAGGGCCAACGCCCCAACATCCTACTGGTGATGGTGGACGACATGGGTTTCTCTGACGTTGGCTGCTATGGCGGCGAGATTGAGACACCCAATCTGGATGCTCTAGCCAACGGCGGGGTACGCTTCAGCCAGTTCTACAATTGCGCCCGATGTTGCCCCACGCGCGCTTCGTTGTTGACGGGGATGTATCCCCATCGGGCGGGCATCGGCTACATGGAACCGCATAACCGCTACAACCGGCCCATTGTGCAGAAGCTGGGGATCCCGGAGTATCAGGGTGCGTTGCGCCAGGATTGCGTCACGCTGCCCGAAGCGCTGCGGGCGGCTGGCTATCATACGTGGATGACCGGCAAGTGGCACGTGGGCGCGCGCGACGGCGAACGCCCCTGGGAGCGTGGATTCGCACGGTCGTTCGGCATTCTGGGCGGGGCGGGCAATCACTTCCGTCCCGGAACGGCGCTGTGGGAGGACGGCCAGCCAGTGGCGGCGCCGGACGACTACTACAGCACGGACGCCTTCAGTGCCTACGCCGCCCGCTGCATTCGCGAAACGCCCGCGGGCCAGCCATTCTTCGACTACGTGGCCTATACCGCGCCGCACTGGCCCATCCAGGCCCATGCCCAGGACATTGCCCGCTATCGGGGACGTTACCGCGACGGCTGGGACGTGATTCGCCGGAACCGCTTGCGGAAGCTGAAGCAGCAGGGGATTCTGCCGGCGGCCACGCGCCTGTCGCCAAGGCACCCCGAAAGCTACCCTTGGCAGGAGGCTGACCAGCCGGACATGGAACTGCGGATGGCAGTGTACGCGGCCATGATCCATCGCATGGACCATGGAGTGGGTGAGTTGCGGCAAGCGCTGCGCGATGCGGGCCGGGAACGCAACACACTGGTGCTGTTTCTCAGCGATAACGGCGGTTGCGCTGAGCCCTATGGACGAAACGCGGCTCACCCGATTCCGCCCGGTCCCGCCGAATCGGACACGGGGGTCTTCCTGCCCTGGGCCAATGCCAGCAATACCCCCTTTCGGCTGTTCAAGCACTGGATGCACGAAGGCGGCATTGCCACTCCGCTGATTGCCAGTTGGCCGGAACACATCCCTGCCGGGGCGGTGCAACGGAACCAGACGGGTCATGTGAAGGACATCATGGCCACTTGTTTGGACGCCGCTGGGGTGGTGCCCCCACAGGCGCGTCAGGGCCGTCCCGCGCAGCCCGGCGATGGTCGCAGTTTGCTGCCGTCGATGCGCGATCCTGGCTTTGCGGCTAACGAAACGCTGTTCTGGGAACATGAAGGCAACCGTGCGGTGCGCGAGGGCAACTGGAAGCTTGTGTCGGTGTACAACCAGATTCATGAACAG
Source organism: Bryobacterales bacterium (assembly GCA_025456495.1). Lineage (GTDB taxonomy): Bacteria > Acidobacteriota > Terriglobia > Bryobacterales > Bryobacteraceae > JACTMJ01. The sequence continues at coordinate 2,770 of JALOKO010000118.1, forward strand.
ATGAACCGGGTGGGCGCCGGGCGCCGCACAGGCCAGTGGGAACTCTATCACCTGGCGACCGACCGCACCGAACTGCTCGACTTGGCGGACGCTCATCCGGACCGCGTACGCGCGATGGTGGCGCAATACGAGGCCTGGGCGGCAGAGTTGGGCGTCCGCGACTGGGAGAGCCTGTTGCGCCTTGGGGGCTATCATCAACTGGATTAGAAAGCGGCGCTGCCGGTTGCCGATGACGGACACCATCCGGATGGGCCTTTGGGGGCATGCGCTTTTCGGAACTGTATTGCGGAGTCCCGTGTTTCGGATGTCGGTGTTTTGGGGTACGGGCTGGGCGAGCTTTTGATAGGCTTTCGGGTAACCCGCCAGTCCCATCGCGTAAAGGAGGCCGCCCTGTGACACAACCCGGAAAGTCCTTTCTACGCCGCCGCTGGTGGCAACTGCTGTTGGCGCTGATGCTGGTGGCGGGTGCGAGTGTTTGGATGCTGGCGCGGAAGGCTGCAGAGGAATGGGAGCCCTATGCACGGGAGCAGTTCATCGCCTATCTGGAGACTCGCTATCAGGCCAAGGTGGAGGTGGGCAAGCTGGATGTCTCAATGCCCGTGGGCAACCCCATCCGGTTCCTCATCGACAAGGGCAAGGGCAAGGATCTGCGCCTGGCGGTGGAGGATCTGAAGGTAATCCAGGAGGGCATGGAAGACCTGCCGCCGCTGCTGGCCATGAACCGCCTGGCGGTGACCGTGGACTTCCCGACACTGTTTGCGGATACGGTGACGGTGAAACGTGTGCTGCTGGATGGCTTCGTGTTTACGATTCCGCCAAAGGGGCGCCGCAGCCGGATTGCCGAACGTGCGCGCGAGGTAACGGATGAGGATGCCGCAGTCGCTGAAGGTGCAGTCCCTGAAGGCGCAGTCCCGGGCGCTGATGCATCCGCTGCCATCGCGGGCGAGGAGGGTGCGCGGAAGGTGCCCACGGTGCTGGTGGAAGAGATCGTCGCTGACGGCATGCGGTTGCACATCCTGCCCGGAAAGCCCGGCAAGTCCCCGCTGGAATTTGACATGAAGCGCCTCCGGTTGTTTCCCACCACCCCGGGAGATCCCATGCGCTACGAGGCCGAACTCACCAACCCCAAGCCCCCCGGCGTCGTCAACAGCTCGGGCTTCTTCGGCCCGTTCCAGGTAGATGAGCCTGGCGAGTCGGCCCTGGGTGGGGACTACACCTTCGAAAACGCCAACCTGGGCGTATTCAAGGGCATCACCGGCACGCTGCGCTCGACTGGCAAGTTCAGCGGGCAGTTGAATCGCATCATTGCCGATGGGGAGAGCGAGACCCCAGATTTTGGGCTCTCCTACAGCAAGAACCGCATCCCCTTGCGAACCAGGTACCATGCCATCATCGACGGCACCAATGGCGACACGGAACTGCGCCCAGTGGAGGCGACCATTGGAGGGACAATGCTGGTCTGCGAGGGCGCCGTAGAGCGCTATCCGGGAGAAAACGGCAAGACCGTCGCCCTGAAAGTAACCGCCAAGGACGGCGAGCTGAAGGACATCCTGACGCTGGCGATGAAGGATAGCAACCTCCCGTTGCTGGGCAAGTTAACGCTGGACATCGAACTGAAGGTGCCGCCCGGAAAGCAGGATTATGCTGACCGTCTGGAAGTGAGCGGGAAGTTCCTGCTGAACGACGGCAAGTTCAGCAGCAAGGAAACACGCGACAAGCTGAACGAGATGAGCAGTCGCGCCTCTGGGACCCCCAACCAAGCGCCGGACGACGATGTCACCAGCGACTTTGAGGGTGAGTTCATCCTGAGCGATCGGGTGCTGGAGCTGAGCAAGCTGCGCTTCCTGATTCCAGGCGCCGAGGTGAATCTGGATGGAGACTTCAACCTTGCCACCGACGTGCTGGATTTTCATGGCCTCCTGCGTACGGACGCGAAGTTGTCGCAGATGATGAAGAGCCGTTGGAAACGTTGGGTGCTGAAGCCGGTGGACCCCTTCTTTTCCAAAGACGGTGCAGGGGCGCAGTTCAAGATCGCCATCACGGGCAGCCGGGATGACCCGCAATTTGGCCTGGACCGCGGACGGAAGTGAACGCTCAGGATTGCCGCTACCCTCGGACCCGCCTTCGCGTCGCCTAGGTGAATCCAGATCTTGCGGCCCAATGCAATCCCGCGCATCGCGTTCTCCGCCAGGTTGTTCGATAGCTCCACCACCGGGTGCGTCAGGAAGACCTGCAGCCGTGGCCACAGGTTCAGCGTGTACGTGATCGCCTCGCCCAGCGCGCTCTTGGGTAGTACCGTGGACCGCAACGCCCGCAGCCGGGTGTCGAGGCGTTCCACCAACGGCGCGGCTCGTTCGGCGCGCATCGCATGCCGCTCGTCCAGGTCCATCCCCGCCTCGCGCGCCTAGCGGTCGATGGCAAATCGCGCGTCCATGCAGTCCACCATTTCGACGGCCACCGCATCCTTCGGATTCAGCTTCGATGCCTCAAAGAACTTGCGCCGCGCGGTCTGCAGAATGCCCGCAAAGTCGCGTAGCATCCGCTTGGGAGCCTCCGCTCCACGGCCCATGTGGAAATCGAACAGCACGATACCGCCGGGACGATGCACGATGCCGCCAGGACTATGCACGAAGCCGCCTGCACCTGGACTATCCGTGACTATGTCATCAAAGGGCGCTGAGTATTGCCATAAATACGCTTGGTGATTCTTTCCCCGCTTATCGTGCATCTGCACATCCACGGTGGTTTCATCGGCCTGAATAGAGTTCCCGGCAAGCAACTCGCGCCGCATCGCCTGGATGATCGGTTCCAGTAACTCCTGGCGCCGGGCGCGGCTTCAGGCCAAGGAAGGCGCCCATTCTCCAAGCGCTTGCGCATATCGGTTGCCCCGCTGGCCACATAGACCTTCGTCGCCGGACCCAGCGCGAACAGTTACTTGTTCTCCTCGTTGGTGTTCGCTTCGAACAAGGCCAGCACATCGCCAAGCAACTGCGCATCGAAACCGCGATGGACTTCCACCTGCCGGCCGTTGGCAAGGCAAACCACCACCGCGCTCTGCGTACCACGCGCCGCAGTCTCCTCGTCTTCGCCAGTGGCGAGTTCCACCGGCAAGATGCGGCTCACCGAAGCTTCTTCAGAAGAACGGTTCCGGTTCATCCGGCGGATGCAGTAATCCAGCGTAGTAACAGGAATTCCAGCCTCGGCCGCAAACTCCTTGCGCGTCCGCCGACTCTTACGGTAACGCCAAACCAGATCTACGCCGTAATCCAAAACACCAACGCCACCGTTCATGCCTCCAGATCATCAGCATTTCCGATTCCTGACAAGAATGGGGTTGGCCAAACGTATACGAGCACACCCGTGGATGTAGGAACATGAATCGGCAGTGAGGCCTTGTAAGGACGACAAAGCTGGCTAGCAACAGGGAAGTCCAACCGGTATCCGAGATGCGTAAAGCCGGGCGGCGTGAGGGGCCGAGGGGATGATTCCGCAACCTTGGTCAACCACCGTCCAGCCGAGGGCGCTGCGCTGGTGGAGGATGGGCTTTTCGACGCGCAGGTGCTCTGACATGGGCGGTGCTATGCATCGATTCTTTGACTCACGGAGGAAATGGCGCGGGCAGTCTTGCATCGCAAGGTGGCGGTGCGGATTCGCCGAGAGCCGTCGTATCGTTTCCGACTCTCGTCTGCAAAGTGTGTTCCGGGAGGATGGGGAGAGGCGCCCTCACCGTGGGCTCGGGCTCGGGAAATGCGGGGCTGGATGGACCCCGGGCCTACGCCGCGGGGCTCCTGGGGGTGGCGGTGCGGATGTGCTGGTTGGGGTGCGGGTGGGCGCGCGGAGGGCGCGCCCACCCGCTTAGCGGCGGAAGTCGATGCGGATGCGGTCGCGGCCGGCGTTGCCGTTGATGTCGATCCGCTCCAAGCGGTTGGTGGAGGAGTAGTCTACCCGCATGACGCCGTCTACCGCGCCTTCGCTGGAGGTGTCGAGATCGACTTCAAAGAAGCCGTTGCCGGATTCGCGAATGTTGCCCTGGAACTCAACCGTGCGGTTGACGGTGGTGGAAATGCGAACGATTACCCGTGTGCGGTTGACTTGTGTGTCGGCGCCACTGATCTGGAGATTGTCACGGCCGGCCCAGGCAACGGTTCCGCGGCCGGTGCTGTTCATGGCTGGTGGAGGGGCCTGGTTGCCCCAGCCGGAGCCGCTGCCCCAACCGCCGCCCTGGTTGTTGTTGCTACCCCAACCGCTGTTCTGGTTATTGTTGCCGCCCCAACCGCTGTTCTGATTGGCGTTGGCGTTGTCGTTAGCATTGCCGTTGGCGGGTCGGGAGGGACGGCGACCGCCCGTCGAGCCGCTGCCCCAGGATCCGCCGCCGGAGGCGCCGCTATCGCTGGAGCCAGTCAGATCCCACTTGATGCGGATGTGGTAGCGGCCGTCGCCACCCTGGGGGTCGCGCACGTTGAAGACAGCGCGCATGCCGTTGCGCCGGTTGGGCTCGTCGATCATCTCGGCCCGGCCTCGGCCGTCGCGCTGTTCCCAGCGCAGATTGTTTACGCGACCAAGGGGGAGGGGGAAGTTGCATTCCGAGCCGGCATCCTGGGGATCGCGTCCGGCGAGGGTGCGCATCTCGACCTGGTTGCCGCGAAGGGCGAACTCCACCTCATCATCCACGCGCAGGCGGATGTCGCACTGGCCCTCTCCGCGGGGAACATCGTCGCGGGTCATCTTGCGGACGGTGAAGTTTCCGTTCGCGACGGCGGGCATTGCCAGACCCAGAAAGAAGCCTAGCCCAGCCAGAGCCAACGCGATTCGTAGCGACGCGATCTGTTGTGTGTTCTGCATGCTCGCGCTCCTATGTCGGATGTGTCCGGTATGTCGGATTTGTCCGGTTGATCTCGGATGGTCGATGCGCTGTCGCGGAAGCCATGCGCATGGCAGGGATCGCCCTGAGAAGGGGACGGATGACATGCGTGCTGGGGGGCTCGCGATGCTTCGCCAAACGCAGGATATCATGGAACCTGGACGGGATGCCCTCACTGCGCGGTTGTTGGTGAGCGCAATCCATGGCCCGCTGCGCCAGCCTTTGCGAAGACGCCAACGTGCAGATTTCCGCCACCATCATCACGCTGAATGAAGAGCGCAACATCGCCCGGGCGATTGAGAGCCTGCGGTGTTGCGAAGAGATTCTGGTGGTGGATAGCGGATCCAGTGATCGGACGTGCGAGATCGCGCGGTTGCACGGCGCGCGGGTGGTGGAGGCGCCTTGGCTTGGCTACGCCGCGCAGAAGAACCATGCGGCGACTTTGGCCACGCACGATTGGATTCTGTCGATTGACGCGGACGAGGCGCTGAGCGAAGCGCTGGAAGGCGAAATCTGGAAGCTGAAGAAGCAGGGTCCGGGTGATGATGCGTACGAGTTTGCGCGGCTGGCGCAGTACCTGGGACGCTGGATTTTGCATTCCGGCTGGTACCCTGATCGGAAGCCGCGTCTGTATCACCGGCAGCGGGCGCGCTGGGAGGGCGAGTTTGTGCATGAACGGCTTGCGGTGCAAGGGAGTGTCGGGCGATTGGAAGGTAATCTGCTGCACTTTACCTGCGAGTCGCTGACGGAACACGTCAAGACGATGAACTCCTACACAACGTTGGCCGCGCAGGAACTGGTGGCGGAGGGACGGCGAATCTCCTGGAGCCGTCTGTTGCTGGACCCGCCGCTGACGTTTATCCGCGCGTTCGTCCTGAAGGCGGGATTTCGCGATGGATTGGAGGGCTTCATCATTGCGTACATGGCGGCCACCTACACATTTCTGAAGTACGCCAAGGCGCGGATTATGGGGGGGCGGGATTAGCAGACGATGTCGCACGCGATGGAAGAGCCGCAACCGGTAGCCATGCCGCAGACGCTGACGGGGCGCAAGATTCTGCACGCCGACCGTGGCCGCGAGATGCGGGGCGGGCAGCATCAGGCGCTACTGCTGATGCGGGGTTTGCAGGAGCGGGGGGCGGAGCAGGTGTTGCTGGCGCGACCGGGATCGCCGATTGCCGAGGCGGCGTCGGCGGTGGGCATCGCGACGTTTCCGTTGGGGTATGGCACGTTGCGCGATTTCTCGGGATGGGCGGATGTTACGCATGCGCATGATGCGGCCTCGCATCTGCGGGCCACGATTGCCGATTGTGGTCCGCTGGTGGTGGCGCGTCGGGTGGAGTTTCCCATTTCCGCGGGGGTGCTGTCGCGTTGGAAGTACCGCAATGCGGATCGTTACGTGGCGGTATCGCGGCACGTTGAGCAGGTGCTGACCACCTATGGGGTGCCCGCCGATAAGGTGCGGATGGTGCATGACGGCGTTCCCGCGTTGCCGTTGCCCGTGGAGCTGCGTGACGTGGTGGCCCTGGATAGCAAGGACGAGGGCAAGTGCAACGACCTCATTCGCCAAGCGGCGGAGATTGGCGGATTCACGGTTCACTTCGCCAAGGATTTGCCGACGGCGTTTCAGTATGCACGGGTGTTTGTTTACCTGTCGCGGTCAGAGGGCTTTGGGTCGGCTGTCGCGCTGGCGTGCGGCGCCGGGATTCCAGTGGTGGCCAGCCGCCTGCCCGCGCTGGAAGAGGTGTTCGGTGGGGTGGAGGCAGGCGCGCTGGTAGAGAACGAACCTGACGCGGTGGCCATGGCGGTGCGCCGTCTCTTGGACGATGAAGGCCACCGTCAGGCTTGCGGGGAAGCCGCCCGCACCGGGGTGGCGCCGCGGTTTACCATCGAGAGGATGGTTTCTGGGACGATCGCGGTCTATGAGGAGCTATGGTGACGTTTGAACCCTGGATGGCGGGATTGCTGGGATTGCTGGTGGGCAGCTTCCTGAACGTCTGCATCTACCGGCTGCCCCAAGAACTGAGTCTGCTGAAGCCCGCGCGCAGCTTCTGTCCCGCGTGTGGCCATGGGATTGCGTGGTATGACAATCTTCCGGTGCTGAGCTATCTGTGGCTGCGCGGGCGCTGTCGCCATTGCGGGGCCAGGATTTCGTTGCGCTACCCGGCGGTGGAGTTGCTTACCGGCATTCTGTTCTACAGCGTCACGGCGCTGGGACTGCCTGGCATCTACACCGCCAAGCTGCTGGTGTTCATGGCGATCCTGGTGACCCTGTTGTTCACTGACCTGGAGGAGCGCTTCCTGCCTGACCTGTTCACGCTGGGGGGAGCGGTGGTGGGGCTGATATTTGCATGGTTCGCCCCGATGCAGTTGGGCGCGGTGATCTTCTTCTATCAGGGACGGTGGGGCGAGTCCGCCGCCAGCTTGGGCGAAGCCGCGTTTGCCTCGCTGTTCCTGAGCGGACTACTGTACCTGCTGGGCGAGCTGTATTACTGGATTCGCAAGCGCGAGGGGCTGGGACTGGGCGATGTGAAGATGCTGGCCACGTTGGGCGCGTTCCTGGGTTTGCAGGGGGCGCTGTTTTCTCTGGCTGCCGCCAGTCTGCTGGGCTGCGTGGTTGGCCTGGCATACATGGCCTGGAACAAGAAAGATTTCGCCAACTACGAACTGCCTCTGGGCTCATTTCTGTCGCTTGCGGGCATCGCGCTCACCTTCTATTTTCTTCCCTCGATTGCGCCCCGCTGAGAGCGGCCATCCTGCGATCGCGCTCCGCTGAGGGCGGCCATGCTCATTGGGCGCGAGGTGGGCAGTTGAGCCTGTGCTTGCTGCCGGTTGTCGCTGGTCCAGGAAGGGGCGCGTGGCGCCAGAAGCTCGTCCCGCGTGAGCCCGGCCTTCATGAGTCCCCGTGTGCTGTGGGTCTTGGTGCGGGTGAGCATGTGATAGATCTCATGGGCGGCCAACCGAGCAACGGCAATCCCTTCACGGGTGGCGAATTCTGAGGCATGGGTGTCCGTCATGCCGAGGAATGCGCGCAACGCGGCCATATCGACGGCGCCGAAGGGAGTGACATCCTGCCCGCTGGCGTGGGTCCAGGCAAGCGCGGCGCGTGGCAGCAGGTGAAGCGCCTCACGCTGGCTTAGCGCGGCGTCGGACTGCAACATGCGCAGCACGACGATTCTGCCCGCGAAGCTCCGGCTGGTGGCTTCGCTGAGATCAGCAAACCGGGGACAGATGCCCAGGTTATGCAGCAAGTGCTGCAGCTCAGCCTGGTAGCCGGTGACGAGTGCGTCTGGCATGTCGGCCAGAGGCCAGACGGTGACCACCACCAACTTCTGCGCGCAACCGGAATCCGGGAGTGGCGCCGCCGTACCGCCAGCAGGGCTTTGGGCGGCCGCGGTGGGCGAGCAGAGTATCATCCAGCCCGATGCCAGAAGGGCCATTGCGGCCATGCGGACTGCATTCATGGTGGGGCCTCCTTTCGAGCGGGAATCTCTTGCGTCCGGGTTGCCGGATCGAGACTTCGGCGCCCATAGCACCAATCAGTACACACAGTATGGAATAGTTACGATCAAGTTACAATCCTGTTTCATCTGCTTGACAACCTGTGGGTGACTTATCGGTGAATTTCTCGCGGGCCTTAGGGGCCTGGGCGCAGGGACCGGTGAGCGCAGGGGCCGATTCGGGCGGGAGGGCAGCGCGAGTGGGACCGCAAGGCGCGCTGGCTGGGGCAGGGGCGGGCTTGCCGCGCAGTGGCTTGCGTTGCAGCTTTCTGTATTGCCGTTTCCGTTGAGCGGTAGCGCCCACCTGATTTGCTATTCTGAAATCAGTTGGGCGTCGGGGCAGAAGGCTGGCGACCCAGTTCTTTCGGCGGAATTCAGCAATGCGAAATACACGAGACACCCTCGAAGAGCGCGGCATCCGTCTCACCAAGCAGCGGAAGATTCTGCTGGAGATCATTGACCAATCGGGCGCCCACCTGGATGCTGAGCGGTTGTATCAACTGGCGAAGGAACGGGATTCCAAACTGAATCGGGTAACGGTGTACCGGACACTAAAGCTGCTGAAGGAAAGCGGCCTGGTGGACGAACTGGACCTGATGCACTTCGCTGGGGACCAGCATTATTACGAGACCCGCATGAAGCAGGAGCACGCGCATGTGATCTGCCTGCAGTGCGGACGCGTGGAAGAGTATTTCGGTGAGCCCCTGAGAGCCTTGCGGCAGCAGATTCAGGAGTCTTTGGGGTTTGAGATTGTGGCGGCCCGCACGGAAGTGGGTGGGTACTGTTCCCATTGCCAGGCCCTGCGGGGTAAGGGGCAGGTGGCCACGACGCTGGCGGACGGCCATGTGGCTGAGCGTTCCGGCGCGCACGCGGACTGAGGCCTGCAGGCGGAACGGGTTGTCTGGGCGGACGGGCTGTCTGGGCGGACGGGCTGTCTGGGCGAACGGGTTGTCTGGGCGAACGGGCTGTCCGCGTATCCCGGGATTCGTTACAATCGGGAAACCGCATGGACGCACGGCCTGTCACGAATCCGCACCTCCCGGTTGCCTCGCATGGCGCCGCTCCCGTGGCGGCGTTGGAGGTGGTACACCCTTCCGGGAAGCGAACGCGGGCTTCGCTGGCAACGGTCCCCTTCCGGATGGGGCGGCAATCGGACAACCATCTGCAGTTACGGGACAGCCGGATTTCGCGCAATCACGCCGAGATCCAGTTTCGTGACGGGGCCTTTTTTCTCCACGACCTAAACAGCAGCCACGGCACCTTTGTGAACGGCCAGCGCCTGACGCAGACGGTGCTGCAGCATGGGGACCTCATTGATTTCGGCTTCGACGATTCGTACCGGTTGCAATTTCAGGTGGAGGGGCACGAGATCAGCCGCATCCTGGATCGGTTGGAGCCTGGCCCATCGGGCGATACGCGCGAGACCGCAGGGCTGAGCAAGCTAACGGTGCTGCTGGAAGTGGCGCGCACGCTGCAGAGCTCGCTGGGTGTGGACGAGGTGCTGACCTCCGTGGTGGATGCAGCGCTTTCCGTTACGGGCAGTGAGCGGGGCTTCCTGCTGCTGGCTGACGGCGAAAGCCTGTACGTGAAGGTGGCAAGGACGCGCGACGGGCGCAACCTGAATTCGCAGGAGCTCACCGTCCCCACCAGCGTGATCCTGAAGGAACTGCGCCAACGCCGGGAACTGCTGACGATGACGTTTGACCCGGCCATGGAGGGCTTTGACCCGCAGCAGACGATTGCGGCGCTGGAACTGCGCACGGTGATCTGCATTCCATTGATTCGCACGCGCGCCGGGGGTCCGCCGAAGGACACGGTTGCGGCGGCGGCGGCGCTGCATGAAACCACGGGCGTGCTGTATCTGGACTCGCGGGAACTGGGCAGCCGCCTGACGGTGGCAGACCGTGAACTGCTGCAAACGCTGGCGTTGGAAGCGTCTAACGTACTGGAGAACACTCGCCTGCTGGCCGAGGAGCAGCGCAACCGGAAGATCCAGGAGGAACTGGAAATAGCGCGCAGTATCCAGCAGAGCCTGCTGCCGCGCTCGCTGCCGCAAACGGGCTGGTTTCGCGCATCGGGAATCTCAATTCCGTCGCAGAACGTGGCGGGCGACTACTTTGATGTGAGGCGGATTCGCGAGGACCGCTTCGTGAACATCATTGTGGATGTCTCTGGCAAAGGGGTGAGCAGCGCGTTGCTGGCCAGTCTGCTGCAGGGCATCTTCATTGCGGCGTCAGCGGAGCCGCCCGAGCTGCCGGCGCTGATGAGCCGGACCAATGAGTTTCTGGTGGAGCGGACCGAGGGCGAGAAGTACGCCACCATGTTCTACGGCATCCTGCAGAGTGACGGTACGCTGTACTGGACCAATGCGGGGCATTGCCCGGGGATCCTGATTCGGCCGGGGCAGGCTTATGAACTGCTGCGGCCCACGAGCATGCCGGTGGGCATGATGTCGGAAGCGCGCTTTGAGGTGCGCAAGACGCAACTGCGTCCGGGTGACAAGCTGTGTCTCTATTCGGACGGGTTGTCGGAAGCGCACCTGCCGCCAACGGAACGGGGCGTATTTCACTTCTATGGTGAGGAGCGCATCCAGGAGATCCTGCGCAGCCACGAGGGGCAAAGCGCGCGCCAGATCCAGGATGCGTTGCTGCAGGATGTGCAGGAGTTTCTGGGTGGGGCTGAGCAAACCGACGACGTCACCCTGCTGGTGATTGAGTACGCAGGTTAGCGACAGCGCTGGATGCCAGGGGGCGTGTTCCTGTCCCGTCCAATCCTGTATGAACAACAATGGCCCGGACCGGGCTGGGGCCGGTCCGGGCCATTGTCGCGGTTGCCCGTGTTGCGATCGCCTGCCGGTTAGGGCTGGGGTTGCCAGCGCTTGCGGAACAGGCCGATGGCGCCCAGCGAGAGTGCTACCAGCCAAAGCGCGCCGGGCTCGGGCACCGGATTGGTGTCAGCAGTGATGCTGACGTTAAAGGTGAACTCGCCGCTTCCCAGGTTGCAATCGACGCAGGTGGTGGGGTCAGCGGAAAAGCGTTCGAAGAGGACGATGAGCTGGGCATCGTTACGGTCACCGAGGTTGGCCAGGGGGGAGAGGAAGAAGGCGCCGAGGCCGAAACCCTGGTTAGGGTCGAAGGCCTGGGTCCAGGCGGGATCGCCGGGGGCTAACACGCCGTCGGAGGGGCCACCCTGGAGGCCGATGAAGTCGTCGTAGAAGCCCAAATCGGGGTTGCTTTCAAAGAGAAGGAACGAAGAGACAACGGTGATCCATTCGTTCGAGTCAGAGGTGAGCGTGAAGCCCCAGCCGGTGACGCTGCCCGGCTCGCCGCTGATGTTGCCCGAAGAGGGCGACAGGGTGAGGATAGGGGCGGCCACGGCGGCGGCGGCAGCCATGAGGATGGCCAGGGACAGTGTGAGAATGCGGTGTTTCATGATGGGTGGTTCCTTTCTTGGACTCTCTTGATGGTTCGCGGAAATGGGCCCGGTTCGATGAGTGAGCCTGGACCGCGAACCGGGCGCTGCGGGTGAGACATTCTCAGTCCGCAGACGACCCGGTTCGCGGCAGGGGCTGACCTAGCGGAACAGGGTGAGCGTGGTGCTACCTTCCGCGATACCGTCCCCGGCGTCAAATACGACGGTGAACTGGATGCGGGTGGCGGTTGCCGGCCATTGGAACAGCGCTTCGAAATTTGCGATTCCGTTGGGGGCAATGGAACCCACGGGCAAGGGCAGCGGGGTAAGCGGC
>JALOKO010000119.1 GCA_025456495.1 Bryobacterales bacterium
GCTGGCCAGCTTTTATGGCGCGCGCATCGCCGAGGTGCCCATCCGCAACGTGCCGCGAGAGGCGGGAACCAGCCACTACGGAATTGGCCGCACCTTCCGGGTGATGTTCGACATTCTCACCATCCAGTTTCTGCTGCGCTATATGACCCGGCCGATGCACTTCTTCGGGAAGCTGGGCGGCGCCGGATTGCTGGCGGCTACGGGGCTGTTTACATACCTGTTGGGATACAAGCTGCTGGGCGGACACATCATGGTGCAGCACGGCCCGCTGCTGATTCTGGCGGTGATGAGTTTCCTGGCCGGGTTGATGTTGTTCGGCATCGGGCTGATGGGCGAGGTGCTGATGCGCACCTACTTTGAATCCTCCGGACGCCGCATCTACGCAGTCCGCGATGTGCGCATGGGGCAACAGGAAGCCTCTACCACGGAAGCCCACGAAGAGAGCGAATCTTAGGCGCAGCGCCCGTTTGGCAAGCGCGCCCAGGACCGGCAAAGCCCACTACACCATCGCCTGCGGCGGGGCGGGGTCTTCCGGGTTCCCCGCGCGCGCTAGCGGAATGCGCACCATCAAAGTGGCCAGCACCAGCAGCACTAGCATTCCCGCAACGATGGATGGGTTCGCAAAGAAGGACGGCAGCCCCGCTCCTTCCGGAGCGAAGAAGACCCACGTGGCCACCCCCAGCGCAGTGAGCGCCTCCCCGGCGATGAGGCCAGACGCCATCAGCACACCGGCGTTCTCAACCCGCGCGGTTTGGGCGGCGTTCAACTGACGGCGGCGGGCGATGCTATCCATGGCCCAGCGGATGAGCCCGCCCACGAAGATGGTGAAGGTGGTCTCCAGCGGCAGATACATGCCGACGGCAAACAGCATGGGGCTACGCATGCGAATGAGGATGAGCGCCAAGCCCATCAGCATACCGAAGATGACCAGCGGCCAGGCCATCTCCCCGCCCACAATGCCCTGAGCCAGGGACGCCATCAATCCCGCCTGCGGGGCGGGCAGGGCGCGATCACCGAAGCCAATCCCGCCGGCCTTGATGTTGCTCTCATGCAGCACCAGCAGGGGGAAATACATCACCAAGGCCGAGACCACGGTGGCCAGCATGTCGCCCATCTGCATGCGGCTGGGGGTGGCGCCCAGGATGTGGCCCACCTTGAGGTCCTGCAGCATTTCGCCGGCCACAGCCGAGGATACGCAAATCACGGCGGCGACACCCAGAGTGGCGGCCACGCCGTCGCTGCCGCTGACGCCCACCACCACCATCAGCAGGGCGGCAATCAGCACGGTGGACAGCGTGAGCCCGGAAACCGGATTGTTCGACGATCCAATGAGGCCCACCAGATTCCCCGAAACCGCGGCGAAGAAGAAGCCCACAATCAGCATGATGATGGCGGTGAGCGTGCCACCGAGCGCCGACTCCGACAAGAACACGTAGAGGGCGATCATCACCAGCAGCGCCACGCCCAATCCGCCAAAGATCCAGCGGGAATGGATGTCGTGGTCCAGGCGATTGGCGGTGACGCTGCGCTGACTGGCGCCCGCTTTCAGGTCGCCTACCGCGCGCGAGATTCCCGCCAGCAAGCTATGGCGCATGCGGAAGAGGGTGTAGGCCGCGCCCACCAGCATGCCCCCCACGGCGATGGGGCGCACGATGTTCAACCAGAGGGCGAAGGCGATGGCGGTCCAACCGCCGTCGGGGTCGTTGGCGGGCACGTATTGCTGCAGTTGGGGGCCAAGAATGTAGGTGAGCAGTGGGACCATAAGTCCCCAGGCAAGGACGCCGCCAGAGAAGTTCAGCGCAGCCAGTTCCGGCCCAATGACAAAGCCCACGCCCAGGTAGGCGGGGCTCACCGAAGGGGTGGTGACTGCAGTAAAGCCGCCCACGGGAAGGGGTGTACCACCGGTGGCGTTGCCCAGGCGGATGCCGCCGCCCAGAGTCCCCAGAGAGACTAAAAACTCCTTGCCGATGGCGAAGAGCTTGAAGCTGCCCAGGGCAAAGATGGCCGCGCCCAGCCCCATGGCGCTGAAGAGCAACCGGGCGGCGCCGCCCCCGCCTTGGCCGGCCTTATGGATCTCGGCTGCAGCCACGGATTCCGGAAAGGGGAGTTCAGGGTCTTCCACTAGAATCTTGCGAAGCAGGACGATGAACAGGATGCCGATGACCCCGCCCAGCACCATGAAGCCGGTGGATTGCCAGTAGGCATCGGCGCCACTAAAGCTGGGCCAGACGCCCGCCAGCACGAAGGCGGGAATGGTGAAGATGGCGCCCGCCGCGACGGATTCGCCGGCTGACCCGGCGCTACGGGCGATGTTCTCTTCGAGAATGGAGGCCTTGCGCAAGCGAAGCAGCGCCATGGCCAGGACGGCAGCGGGATACGTGGCAGCCACCGTCATGCCGGCTTTCAGGCCCAGGTAGGCATTGGCTGCGCCCAGCACCACAGAGATAACAACCCCCAGCACGACCGCGCGTAGGGTGAATTCCGGCAACCGCGCGGAAGCGGGTACGTACGGTTGGAAGGGCGTCTTGCTCATGTTGGAAAGGATACTACTGGTTGCTTCGTATCCTGGAACAGGACAGCCATCGGAAAGCAGCAGCGGGAAGGCGAATGAGAATCATCCTGGGATTGGCGCTGTTGTTGGCCATGCAGACAAGTGGCCAAGAGAACTGGCAGGCAGTGCGTGAATTGCCATCGGGCACGGAGATTCGGTTGCTACAGGAGGGTCAGGTAAAGCCGTTGCTGGCCGTTCTGGAGGAGGCCACCGACGAGGTGCTGCGGGTGGCCGTGAAGAAACAGCAACTCTCCATCGATCGCGCGGAAGTGCGGCGGATTGAGGCGCGACGCAAAGGCGCTAAGCCAACCACGCGGACCGAGACCATTCCCTCCACCGATGGGAAAGGGCCTGTGCCGGGTTCCGAGATTCCGGGCCCCATCCCACCCGGACGAGGGCCATCTGGATCGATAGCAACCACGGTGGCGTTCGGGGGCAAGGGCAAGTTCGAGACGGTCTATACGAAGCCGAAGCAATGATTCCCGTCGGCCAGCGGATGGCGTGGTGTGTGCCGTCGTTGCGCTAGAACTCGCGCGAAACACGCCAGGCCACCTTGGGGCGGGTGGTTACTTCGCTGAGTGTGCCCACACCCGCCTGGATATTGTAATGGCCGACGCGCCATAGAATCTGTGGCATTGCCATGAAGCGCACCGGCGCGCTGGGGGTGGCCTGGGTGTTGGTTTCCAGGCCAAGCTCAAAGCGACTGGAAAAGCGGCGAAACACCGTGTGGTTTCCCAGGTAGCCGAAGTCCCTGCGCGGGGCCGCAAAGCGCCGGACCCCGTTCATGGAAAAGAAGCTCCAATCGGAATGGATCTGCCAGCCGAAGAGGTGGAGCAGGTCCAACTGGGGGCTGCCATTGATGCGATCCCACTCATAGATACCTTGCCAGCCCTGTAGCGTGCTGCGCGTGGAGAGGCGCTTGAATTTGCCTTGGATGGCGAGCTTGTAGGCTTCCAGGATGCTGTTTTCGGCGGGGAGTTCGAACTCAATGCCCCAGCCATCGGCGAAGGTGTATTCAATCTCCGGTGCCCATTGCAGCACCGGGTGCCCCCCGAATTCACTGATCTTGAAGAGGGAGTTCACTTCCAGTTCGCCCTTGAGCGCGCCCAGCGGCCGCACCAGGTCAAAGACCATCGGCTCTGGGATCTTCAAGCGCGAACTGGCGAAGGTGCCCTCGTCCGGGTCAATAGGCGAGGGTATCTGATGTTGCGCGACGGCGAACCAGGGCGCAAACAAAAGGAAGATGAGGATGAAGATGTACATAGACGAAGTGAGCCGTTGAGTTACTTCACGTCTCCGCGCGAATCGCGTCGCCAGGGGGCGGCGCCACGCAAGACATTGGCAAAGGTGCGCGTGGGGTTGAGGGCCGTGCGCAACAGGCGGCGCGAGCCGGGGTAGCGCAGGCGGCGCTCCAGGGGCGCGATGATTTTGGCGTCGATCGCGTCCTCACCCACCATCCAGACAAAGCCCAGCGTGGGGGTGATCACCAGATCCACGGCGCCTTTGGTGCCGGGCCGCAGCCCGACGTTTCCGATGGCCGCCTCGCCTAAGGGACCCAGTTCGTAGTGCGTGCTGTAGGCGGCGTTGAAGGCCATCGCCTTCAGCCTGCTTTTCCAGTAGGCGGAGTTGGAGGAGAACCCCAGCATCCGATCGCGGGGATTGCTGTGAACCTGAAAGTAGCCGCTGATGGAGCCCTGCATGGGATGGCCCACATAGTTGGTAAGGAAGGAATCGCCGTCATCCCAGCCGGAGATTCCGCGCACGGAATGGATGTAGTCGCGGAAGAAGGGGCCGCGCAGTTCGCGTCGGGTCTTGCGTTGTGTGCCGATGCGGACCGCGTGCTGAATGAACAGGAAGCGCGCCGATTGGTGCAAGGCGGCGCTCCAATCTGTGCTGCCGTCTAGTTCATCGGATCGAGTGGCAACCGATGGCGTGATGGGCGCATAGGAGAGCGGGGCGAAATCAGTGATGGCGGGGAGTTGGAAGAGCGCGAATGCGGGCGGGGGAGGAGCTTCCGGCGCCGCATCCGCCACCGAGAACACCGGGCCTTCGATGGTACAGGCAGGCAGCGGCGCGTGGATGGATGATAGCCAAGGAGTCTCTGCACGGAGGGTGACGGCCAGCGGCAGGAAAAGCACCAGACAGATTGCCTCGGCCAGGCCGCGTCGGGGCTGCCAGCGGGGCACGGCCGCCGGGGTGGCGTGGCATCGCAGCCTTCGGGGACATGCGAACCAGTACCGGGAATTACGGAACGAACTGCCAACCTTGCGCATGAAAAGTTTCCTCATCGATGAGACTGTGGACTCGCGAGTATGCTGGTGGCGTCGCGAGTGCAACCGTAGGAATTGTGACCGTAGGCGTGGGCGGCGTCTTGCTTATACCTGGTGAGGGCACAAGGGACGGCGCGTACGTAGAAGGCTGCGTGGGCATTGGCGACTCAGGAACAGGGAGCCGCAAGGCTTCGCAGACAGCGGAAGGTTAGGCGATGTTCGGAGGGGCGCGGCCCAGCGATTCCTGTGGCGCGGGCGTGGTGGGCTGGGCCGCGACCCGGATCACGACGATGCCCTGCCCCATCTGGTTGCGGCGTGTCAAGCGGTGAATGCGGATGGGGAAGCCGGATCCGGCAGCGAATCCACCGTCAAGGGCGCTCGCCATGGGCTGATGGGCGATGGAACTCAGGGGAAACGAGAGAAGACCGTAGGCGTGCCGGGCCAGCGGCTCCAGGCGCCCTTTGCCGAGGTTGCGCCAAGCGCTGAGGGCCAGGCCTGTGGTGCGATGAACCACCACCACATCCAGGTCGTTGTCCGAATCCATGTCGACCAGCACGAAGCCCAGGGGCTGAACGCGTTCGCTGAGGCTGGCCAAACGAGGACTCGCCGGAACAGCGCGCGGGAGAGGACGGTTGGCGGTGAGGTAGCCTTTGGAACACGATTTCCCGCCGCGACGGATGGGGCACGGCGAGCGCATCCCCAATACCTGCCAGTCCGCGCCATCGAATGCCAGTTGGATGCGCAGGCCCTGCAAACCCGGCTCATCGGGATAGACATCCGCGTCCAGTTGCAGGTTGAGCGTCAAAGCCTGCGGCGTGATGGCCGGGGCCGGGGCAGTGGGAGCGGCCGACAGGGGAGACGCCGCGATACCAAACAGGAAGGCCGTCACCAGCAGCCATACAGCAGCAACGGCTAGCGCGGGAACGCCATCCAGCGCCGGGTGCAGGGTGCGGTTTGGATTGAGAACGACCATGGTTGGTTGTCGCGCGAGCACAAACCGCCGGAGAACAGAAACCACGTACCGGCTACGCTTCTAAGACGGCGTTGCAGCCGAAACAGTTTCGGTGGTTAGACAATTTGTGTACACGCTAAGTTTTGTGATAGATTTTCGTCCATACGAAAATTATGTCAGCACCCGTCATCATCCTTCCCGACCCGGAACGCCAGCCGATGTTTGACTTCAGCGTCCTGCGCGAAATCCGCAAGCGGGAAGGACTGACGATGGAGGCGGTTTCACTGCAATCTGGAATCTCGGTAGCGGTGATCTCACGACTGGAGCGTAACCAGAGCACCGCGGAACTGGAAACGCTGTTCAAATTGAGCCGGGTGTTCGGCATGAACACCGCGGATCTACTGGCGCTGGCCGAGAGCCGCAGCGCGCACCGGGCAAAGGAAACGCGACATCGCTCGGGTGGCTTCGAGTTCCGCGAAATCCGCTACGGCAATGCGCTGTGCCTGCATGGGACGGCGAAAAAAGGCAGCACGCTATCGCGACCGGAAATCCATGGAGACGACTATGAAATCTGCTGGGTGCTGAAGGGGCGCATCCGGTTCCGGCTGCCCAATGAGACCCATGAACTGCGCGCCGGGCAGGCGATGCAGTTTGACGCGATTCTGGAACACAGCTACGAGGCGCTGGCAGACAGCGAACTGATGATTGTCCACATGCGAAAGGGAAAACGGTTTTAGCTATGATGCGCATTGACCACAGCTTGACGCCGGAGGCCTTGCAGCCCGCAATTGCGCGGATGTGGGAGCTTTCCGCGGCGAAGATTCACGCCATCGAAAAGGACTATTCGCCGGAGCGCGGCACGCCTGTCTTCACCGTCGCCGGCAGGTACACCAGCCGTGGTTGGACGGAATGGACCCAAGGCTTCCAGTTTGGGGCCTCGGTGCTGCAGTTCGACGCCACGGGCGAGGCGGAGTTCCTGGAAATCGGACGCAGCCGGACGCTGGAACTGATGGCCTCGCACGTCAGCCACATTGGCGTTCACGACCACGGCTTCAACAATGTGAGCACCTACGGGAACCTGCTGCGGCTGGCGATGGAAGGCGCTTACCCGGCCAGCGAGTGGGAGCGGCACTTCTACGAAATGGCCCTGAAGGCGTCCAGCGCGGCGCAAGCCAGCCGTTGGGCGCAGGTGAAGGACGGCGGCTTCGTGTACAGCTTCAACGGGCCACAGTCACTGTTTGTGGATACGATTCGCAGCATGCGTTCGCTGGTGGTGGGCTACCGGCTGGGCCATGTGCTGATGGGTGAGAACGACGCAAAGATCAGCTTGCTGGGTCGCGCAATTGACCACTGCCGGATGACGGCGAAGTATTCGGTTTACTATGGCGAGGGGCGCGACAGCTACGACCTACGCGGGCGCACGGTGCATGAGGCGATCTTCAATCGCAATGATGGGGCCTTCCGTTGTCCCAGCACGCAGCAGGGCTACTCCCCGTTCAGCACCTGGACACGCGGCCTGGCATGGGCGATGTGCGGTTTCGCTGAGCAACTGGAGTTTCTGGAGACTGCGCCTGACGCGGACCTGGAGCCCTTCGGCGGACGTGCGGCCATCGTGGCCATCTATCGCAAGGCAGCTGAGGCCACCTGCGATTTCTACATCGACAACACCGCCACCGATGGGGTGCCCTACTGGGACACCGGCGCACCGAATCTGCACAAGCTGGGCGACTACCTGAACCGCGCCAGTGAGCCCTATAACGCGCATGAACCGGTGGATGGTTCTGCCGCCGCTATTGGCGCGCAGGGTCTGCTGCGTTTGGGCGCCTGGCTTGCCGGCAAGGGCGAGACCGAAGCCGGTGCGCGCTACCGTCAGGCGGGCCTCAGCGTTCTGCGCACGCTGTTGGACGAGCCCTACCTGAGCACCGCGGCTGGCCATCAAGGGCTGCTGCTGCACTCTGTCTATCACCGTCCGAATGGATGGGATCATGTGCCCGAGGGACACAGCATTCCGTGTGGGGAATCCAGCATGTGGGGGGATTACCATTTGCGGGAAGCCGCGCTCTACGTGCAGCGGCTTGCCGCGGGCAAACCCTATCTGCAGTTCTGGGGATCGCTATAGAGTGAAAGGCAGAGGAGCCGACCATGACCATCGCTGACATTCTGAAAATGGAAGGGCGCACCTATCCGGCGCGCAGGCGCACGCGCAATCTGGTGGGCGGCATGTCGCCCATCCAATGCCAGAACTTCGCCATGGGCTATGTGGTGCTGGAGCCCAACGGCGGCCAGGTGCCCTGGCATAACCAGGAACAGGAAGAGGTGTACTTCGTGGTGGAAGGCACTGCCGAAATGTGCCTGGGCGAAGAGCGACAAACCGTCAACAGCGGGCAGGCCGTGTACATTCCGCCCACCGTGTTCCATCAGATCACGAACATGGGCGACACCCCTTTGACAATGTTGTATGTGTACGGCCCGGCGGGTGACGTGGCGCACTGGCGGCAGGAGTTGGAAGGCACCTTGCCAAAAGCGGGAGTGGATGCGCCGCCCCTGCCTAAGGGGGCCTCTCCGCAATGCACGGACAAACCGGCGGCCTGACGGCTCTCAACTCGCGATCGGGCGGCTCTGAGCCGCCCACCTCACCTTGCCCGGCATCCACACAAGCGTTTACATCCTGAAGGAGAACCTAATGAGCGAAGCTACCATTCATCGCGTGGGCATCATCATGAACGGCGTCACGGGACGCATGGGAACCAACCAGCATCTGATGCGATCAATCCACGCCATCCGGCAGCAGGGCGGCGTGAAGGTGAGCCCCACCGAGCGCATTCTGCCTGAGCCTCTGCTGATTGGCCGCAATTCCGTGAAGCTGGCGGAGTTGTCAGAGCGTACCGGGGGCCTTCCCTACTCCACCAACCTGGACGCGGCGATGGCAGACCCCGCCTACCCGGTTTACTTCGATGCGCAGACTACTGACCGGCGGGCCGATGCCGTGAAGGCGGCCATTGCAGCAGGCAAGCACGTCTACTGCGAGAAGCCCACTTCGGGCAGTACGGAGACGGCGATGGAACTCTACCATCTGGCCAAGGC
>JALOKO010000003.1 GCA_025456495.1 Bryobacterales bacterium
GTGAGCGCGCAGGTGGCGGCCATAAGCCACCGCATGGAGGTGGACCACTTCCATCGGGTCCCCGCCACTGGGCTGAGCATGAATGAGATCGCCGATGTTCTGCTGGAGACGGCGTCCCCGCTGTTTGTGGACCCTTACCGGCAGAACCGGCAGACCGGCGCCGTGGTGCTGGTGGACCCCATCAGCAACAATACCGTAGCCGCCGGGATGATCCACCACGCCCGCCCCGACGAGGCGGCCGAACGGCGGCGTCGAGAACGCAGCGTCACCTTCACGGCGGGCCGCGTCACCGCCCTGGAGCGCCAGCATCGTTACGGCCATCGTCCGGCGCTGGTGCTGCTGGAGGATGCCGTGGACGCCGAAGCCCTGGAGCGCGCCTGCTTCGATCGAGGCTGGCTGGCCTTGTGGATTGACCACCCCGTCCCGACGCTGCATGCCGCGGACGCTTGGCTGCGCGCCGCGCTGGGGGCAGGGAACCTGGTCTTGCTTAGCCGCTGTAGGCTGGAGGAGGGGGCGCTGCCTGACGGCGTTCCAGTTTTGCGAGTGGCCGCTAGCGTGGGTGCTCGCGACGCTGCCGTCCGCCATGCCCTGGCGCAACTGGCAGCTTGGGGAGTGGTGCCCGCCGAGGACCAGGCGGGAGACGGAGAGGGAATCTAGTATGGCTACCGAAGCGAAGCTATCCGGCGCGGAACTCACCAAAGCAGGGAGCAACTACCTGCGTGGCACGGTGGGCGAGGAGCTGGGCAATGACCTTACCTATTTCTCAAAGTCCGCCATCGCCGTGCTGAAGTTTCATGGCGTCTACCAACAGGATGACCGCGACATCCGCAAGGAACGTCGGGACCGTGAATACTCCTGCATGGTGCGCGTGGGGATCCCCGGCGGCATCCTCACCCGTCAGCAATATCTGGAACTGGACCGGCTGGCCGACCACATCGGCGATGGCAGCCTGCGCATTACCACCCGGCAGGGTATCCAGTATCACTACGTGGGCAAGAAGGATCTATGGAGCCTGATGCACGCGATCAACGAAAGCGGCCTGGGCACCTTTGCCGCATGCGGGGACGTGGTGCGCAACGTGGTGTCGTGCTCAGCGCCCATTGTGGATCCGCAACGTGTGGATGTCTATCCGTATGTGCGTCTGCTGGCCAGGGAACTGAAGCCGAAAACCCAGGCCTATGTGGAACTGTGGGTGGACGGCGAGAAGGCGGCCAGCCTGGAGCCGGTGGAAACCGAAGAGCCGCTGTATGGCGATCGTTACCTGCCGCGCAAGTTCAAGATCGGCTTCGCCTACCCGGGTGACAACACCAGCGACATTTACGCCAACGATGTCGGCATCGTCCCTCATTTCGAAGGCGGAGGGCTGCTGGGCTTCACCATCCTGGCGGGCGGCGGCATGGGGCAAAGCAATGGCGTGAAGGGCAGCTTTCCGCGCGTCTCTGATCCCATCTGCTTCGTGCAGCCCGATGACCTGCTGGAGGTGGTAAAGGTGATTGTCACCATCCACCGTGACTTCGGCAATCGCGAGAACCGCAAGCTGGCCCGATTGAAGTATGTGCTAGCCGATTGGGGGGTGCCGCGCTTCCGCGCTGAGGTGGAGGCGCGCATGGGCAAGACGCTGTCTGACCCCAAGCCCCTACACTGGCATCGCGCCGATGACTATCTGGGATGGCACAAGCAGGTGGATGACCTGTGGTTCCTGGGCCTGCGTGTGGTGGCTGGGCGCATCAAGGATACGGCCGAATTGCCCCTGCGCGCGGCCTTGCGGGAAGTATTGCAAGCGGTGCCCTGCGGCGTCCGCTTCACCGTGCAGCAGAACCTGTATCTGTCTGAGGTTCCGGCTGCCCGCAAGGCGGAAGTGGAAGCCATCCTGGCCCGGCATGGGGTGCGCCTGCCGGCGGAGTTCCCGCCCATTCTGCGGCATTCCATGGCATGCCCTGCGCTTCCTACCTGCGGTCTGGCGATTACCGAAAGCGAGCGCATTCTGCCCGATGTGTCTGCCATGATTCAGGCGGAACTGGACGAGTTGGAACTGGGTGAGGAGGCCGTCCACGTGCGCACCACGGGCTGCCCGAATGGATGCGCGCGTCCCTACACTGCCGAGGTAGGCATCGTGGGCCAGAGCGTGGAAATGTACAGCCTCTATCTGGCCGGTTCTCCGCTCTCCACGAGGCTGGCGCAGTTGTACACGCACAACGTGAAGATCCATCAGATTGGCGCCACGTTGCGTCCGCTGCTTGAGGATTTCCGTGCCGAGCGGCAGCCCGGCGAAGCCTTCGGGGATTACTGTTATCGCGTGGGCCTGGATACGCTGCGGCATCGCCATCTGGCCGTGGCGGCGGATTAGCCGCACGCGGAACGCGCACCCGACGCAGAGATGATTGGCTGGGATGCAATGCCCTATTACTATCCGGTGTTTCTAAACCTCGAGGGTCGGCGCTGCCTGGTGATCGGCGGGAATGGCATGGCCACCGAAAAGGCGCTGGGCCTGCACGCGGCGGGCGCCCGGGTGACGGTGATTGCGGAGCAGGTGAGCGAGGAACTGGCCGAAGCAGCGGTGCTGGGGCACGTGGATTGGCGACCTCGCGGGTGGCAGGCAGGTGACCTGGAGGGCTTCTATCTGGTGGTGTGCGCTCCGGATGACCGCAGCATCAACGCCGCCATCCATCAGGAGGCTGAAGCGCGCGGCATCCTGTTCAACGCGTTGGACGACCCGCCCCATTGTGGCTTTATCTTCGCATCCGTTCACCGGCAGGGTGACCTGGTGATGGCCATCAGCACCAGTGGCGTGGCCCCCGCGCTGGGTGTGCAGTTGCGCCGGTGCTTGGGGGAATTGCTGGGTCCGCAGTACGCTGACTTTCTCACTATGGCCCGCGAGTATCGCGATGCCATCACTACCCAATTGCCGGCCTTCACGCCGCGCCGCGACCTCTGGTATCGCATCGTCGATTCCGACATCATCCCGCTCTTGAAGCAGGGCGATGAGTCCGCTGCGCGCGGCCTGTTTGAGGGCTTTCTGCGCGAGGCGGGCGTGACCCCGCAGCGCGTCCCCATCACCACCCCTCAGGAGGAGGATTCCCATGACTGCGCAGCTTGACCTTAGCGCCTTCGACGCGCTGCCGCCTGAGGAGATCGTGCGCCGCGCCTTGGCGGAACTGTCCGCGCCTGCCTGCTTCACGTGCAGTTTTCAGGCGGAGGATATGGCTGTCCTGCATTTGTTGCGGCAGGTGCAGCCGGATATTCCCGTGTTGTTCCTTGAGACCGGCTACCACTTCCCTGAGACGCTGTCCTACCGCGACCGGTTCGCCGCCAAGTGGAACCTGAACCTGCGCAACCTGCAGGCGTCGATGAGCGTGGCCCAACAGGAAAGCCAGTTCGGCATCCTCAACCAGACTGACCCGACGCGCTGCTGTGACCTGCGCAAGGTGGGTCCGCTGTGGGAGGGCCTGCGCGGCTACCAGACCTGGTTCACAGGCCTGCGCCGCGAACAGTCCCCCACCCGCGCCAACATGAAGATGGCCGAACGGCACGTGCTGCCCACGGGAGAGGAACTGGTCAAGGTGAATCCCATCGCGGCCTGGAAGTGGAATGAGGTGTGGGCCTACCTCAGCATCCATGAGATTGAGGCGCTGCCCTTGTATGACCAGGGCTACACCAGCATTGGATGCGCGCCGTGCACGGCCAAGCCGACGGGCGACGATTTGCGCAGCGGACGTTGGGGTGGACGGAAGCTGGAATGCGGTATCCACACCTTTACGGAGGCCCGCCAGTAACGGCGGGGCAAGGGCGATGACGCGTGTGTATCTGGTGGGGGCGGGTCCTGGGGATCCTGATTTGTTGACGGTGAAGGCGGCCCGGTTGCTGGCCAGCGCGGACGTGATTCTGTACGACCGGCTGGTGTCAATGGAGATTCTGGCGCTCGCCCGGCCCGGCGCGGAACTGGTGTACGTGGGCAAAGAGGATGGCTGCGCACAGGAAACCCAACGGCGCATCTTCGCGGAACTGGCGATGAACGCGCTGCGTGGCCGGACCGTGGTGCGGTTGAAGGGTGGAGACCCGATGGTGTTTGGTAGGGGCGCCGAGGAGTGGGCCTATCTTTCCCGATTGGGCGTGGCGGTGGAGGTGGTGCCGGGCATCAGTTCCGCGGTGGCTGTACCCGCGCTGGCGTCCATTCCGCTGACGGCGCGGGGCGTGGCGCGCAGTTTCGCCGTCACCACGGGGCATGCCAAGGATGGCGAAGCCCAGGATTGGCGGGCCTTCCGCGAGGTGGATACGCTGGTGATCCTGATGGGGGTGAAGCACCGTGCGAACATCGCCGCGACGCTGATGGGCCATGGCCGCCCGCCCGGGGAGCCCTGCGCCTTCATCGAAAACGGCAGCACTCCGCGGGAGCGTGTGGTGTTGGCCACCTTGGCCGACGTGGCTGCAGGCGCGGTGGAGGTAGCATCGCCCGCCATTTGGGTTTGCGGGCGGGTGGTGGCCTTGCGCGCGCAATTGCTGGCAGGCGCGCCGCCGACCGCCCTGCTGGAGTTGCCGCTGCCTTCGGTTACTGAGCGGACCCTATCCGTGGCGGCCGGCCCGGGTGAGCCTGCCCCTTGTGCGCCCGCGCTGGTTTTCCCCAGCCGCAAGCATTGACGCTCTTCCGTCTTGTTCGCTATCGTGAAAGTTACCGCTGATAGAGGCGCGGCGGCCATCAATAGGCTTCCCATACACCGGGCCGTTCCCGGGGGATAGCGCGAAAGGGGCCGGGCAGGGCTTCCAGGTGATCCGTCCTGGAGCGTTGCCGGGAAGCAGTTCCTCCGCCGAAGCGAGCCGGGCACGAACGGTTGCCGGCGCGCTGGTGACCCGGGCTAAATCCTGGGCACTGTCACCTCCGCTGATCTTCCATCGGGAAGATTGGCCGTGTCCCTTTGGAAGGAGATGCGAGGGGTGGAGCGCTATCGGGCCGTGTCGCAATGTGTAGGCCGCCATCCGGGGCCTTCCAGGCACACGAACCCGCCCGCCTCTCCCCTCCACGCAAAGCCATGCATGCTTTTGAGCTAACCCGGCGCCTGATTGATATCGAATCCATCACCATGAATGAAAAGGAAGTGGGCGACTTCCTGCACGGCTATCTCAGCGAACTGGCCGCGGATACAGGTGGCGTGGTGGAGCGCATGATGGTGAGCGAAAGCCCTGAGCGCTTCAACCTGTTGGCCACTTGGGGCGAACCCGTGGTGACACTCTCCACGCACTTGGATACAGTGCCGCCCTTCATCCCGTCGCGTGAAGATGATGAGTTCATCTGGGGGCGCGGGGCCTGCGATGTGAAGGGCATCATCGCCGCCATGATTGGCGCGGTGCGGCAGTTGCTGACAGAGAATCTGACGAACTTCGCGCTGCTGTTCGTCGTGGGCGAGGAACGCAACAGCGCGGGAGCAATTGAGGCCGCCAAGCATCCTCGTGGCAGCCGATTCCTGATCAACGGCGAACCAACCGAGAACCTCCTGGCATTGGGGTCAAAGGGCGCTTACCGGTTCACGCTTAAGGCCAGTGGTCGCATGGCGCACTCGGCATATCCGGAATATGGGGAGTCCGCCATCCTGAAGCTGCTAAACGCGTTGCAGCGGCTGCGGGGGATGGAGTTTCCCAGCCATCCCGTCCTGGGCAGCGCCACCACCAACATTGGCATTGTGCGTGGCGGTCGCGCGCCGAACATCATCCCTGACGAGGCGGAAGCGGAAGTGTTGATCCGGCTGGTGGACGATGGCGCCGAGGTGCGGCGGCTGGTGAAAGAGGCGATGCGCTTCCAGGTGGACGTGCAGGAAGTGCTTACCATTCCGGCGGTGCATCTGGAGAAACTACCCGGCTTCAAGACCACGGTGGTGTCCTACACCACGGATATTCCCGCGTTCGAGGGCGCTTGGGGCAAGCCCTTCCTGATGGGGCCGGGCTCTATTCTGGTGGCCCATACCAAAGACGAGCGCATCCCCAAGAAGCAGTTGCTGGAAGCCATCGACATCTATGCCCGGATGGTACGGCAGTTGCTCACTACGGGCGAGGCGGCCGCTTAGCGCAGGCGCCGCCACGGCAAGTGCGCGCAGCCCGGCCCCGGTGCGGTTCCACATCACCTTGCCCGGTGGCCTGCCAACCCTTGCCCCGTCGCGATGCCGTATCCGGCACTGCGGCACCCGTTACGAACCACGAAGGATTTTCGCACATGGCACAGACGATTGAAGTTGGAGTTCTGGGCGCTACCGGGATGGTGGGCCAGCAGTTTATCCGCCTCCTGGAGGGGCATCCGCAACTGAAGCTTACCTGGTTGGGCGCCAGTGACCGCTCTGCCGGCAAGCTGTATCCGGAGGCTTGTTCGTGGCGACTGGACGGCCCCATGCCAGCAATGGTGCGTGGCCTGACCGTCAAGGAATGCAAGCCCGCGGGCGCCCCGCCCATTGTCTTTTCGGCGATGGATGCGTCCGTGGCCACTGAGATTGAACGCGCCTTCGCCGAGGCCGGGCACTGGGTGATTTCCAATTCGCGCAACCATCGGATGGAGCATGACGTGCCCCTGCTGGTGCCGGAGGTGAACGCGCTTCACCTGGCGCTGGTGAAGCAACAGCAGGCCAATCGCGGATGGAAGGGCGGTATCCTCACGAACCCGAATTGTTCCACCGTAGGCCTGACGATGGGGCTGGGCCCGCTGCGGCAGTTCGGCATCCAGCGGGTGCTGGTGGCCACCATGCAGGCTGTCTCGGGCGCAGGCTATCCAGGCGTGGCGTCGCTGGACATCCTGGGCAATGTAGTGCCCTACATCGGCGGCGAGGAAGAGAAGATGCAGACCGAGACGCAGAAGATCCTGGGTGCGCTGGGCGATGGCTGCATTGTTCCCCTGGATGCGAAGGTGAGTGCGCACTGCAATCGGGTGCCAGTGATCGATGGGCATACCGTGGCGGTAAGCGTGGAGTTTGCGAAGGATCCAGGGATGGACGCCGTTCGTGATGCCTTCACGCGATTCCGCGGCCGTCCGCAGGAATTGAACCTGCCCAGCGCCCCCACGACGCCTGTGCTTTTGGTGGATGATCCCACGCGTCCGCAGCCGCGCCGGGATGCGATGGCGGGCAATGGCATGACGGTTACCATGGGCCGCTTGCGCCCGTGCGAAGTGTTCCACTACAAGTTTGTAGCGCTGGTCCACAACACGATTCGCGGCGCGGCGGGGGCTGCCATCCTGAATGCTGAGCTGCTGCTGGCGGAAGGATACCTGAACGCATGATCGTCATGAAGTTTGGGGGTAGTTCGCTGGAGTCGCCTGAGGCCATTCAGCGTGTCTGCCACATTGTGAAGGAGCGCGTGCCGCAGGCGCCGCTGGTGGTGGTGAGCGCCCACGGAGCCACTACGAATCGCCTTCTGCAGGCGGCACGGGAAGCCCGCGCGGGACGGCGCGAAGGGATGGAAGATCTGCTGCGACAGTTGCGGGAATACCATCACGAACTGGTGCGGGACACGCTCAGCAATGGGCGCGCGGAGACAGCGCTGGGCGCGGTGGATGACCACTTCGACAAGCTGCTGGAGGTGCTGCGAGGCGTGGCTGTGCTGGGCGAACTGACGCCGCGCACGCTGGATACAGTGATGAGTTTCGGTGAGCGTATCTCGTCGCGGTTGGTGGCGCTGGCGCTGTGCGAGCAGGGCGTGGCCGGCAGCGCCGTCGATGCACGGGACTATATGGTGACCGACGAACGGCACACGCAGGCGCAGCCGAACCTGGCGGCCACCTACGCCAGGCTGGTTCCGCTGCGGGCGGCCATCCGCCAGGGGCAGGTACCGGTGCTGGGTGGCTTTATCGGCGCGACCGAGGAAGGGGTGACATCGACGTTGGGCCGGGGCGGTAGCGACTTCTCTGCGTCCATCATCGGCGCGGGCGTGGAGGCTGATGAGATCCAGATCTGGACCGATGTGGATGGTGTGCTGACCTCTGACCCGCGCGTCATCTCGAACGTGCATCGCCTACGCGCCATCAGCTTTGCCGAGGCCAGCGAACTGGCCTACTTCGGGGCCAAGGTGCTGCATCCGGCCACCATGCTGCCCGCCATGCAGAAAGGCATCCCGGTGCGCGTGCTGAACTCGCGCCGCCCGCATGTGGAGGGCACGCGCATCGTCCCCGACGTCCAACCCTGCCGCAATCCGGTGAAGGCTATCGCGTGCAAGAAGGGCATCACTGTGGTGAATGTCCACTCCACGCGCATGCTGATGGCGCACGGCTTCCTGCGACGGATGTTTGAGGTGTTCGACCGCTTTGAGACGCCGGTGGATATGGTGTGTACTTCCGAGGTGAGCGTCTCGTTGACTCTGGACAATACGGACCGGCTGGTGGAGATTGTAGCGGAGCTGGAACGCTTCTCTACTGTGTCCGCGGAAGGCGCGCAGGCCACTGTGGCCATCGTTGGGGACAGCATCCGCTACACGCCCGGGATTACCGCGCGTGCGTTGGCGGCCTTGGGCGGAGTGAACGTGCGTATGATCTCGCAAGGGGCGTCGCTATTGAACCTCAGCCTGGTGGTGGCTGAAGACCAGTTGCATACGGCCATGCAGGCGCTGCACGACG
The DNA here is from genome assembly GCA_025456495.1 of Bryobacterales bacterium. Lineage (GTDB taxonomy): Bacteria > Acidobacteriota > Terriglobia > Bryobacterales > Bryobacteraceae > JACTMJ01. The sequence goes on from JALOKO010000003.1 coordinate 8,582, forward strand.
AGTTCTTTCAGGATCTTGACCCGGAGGTGTTTGCCTGATGCGCGTGGCGCTGGTGGGTTACGGCAAGATGGGCAAGGCGATTGAGGCGCTGGCCCCGGAAGCGGGCGCAGAGATTGCGCTGGTTCTGGATGAGCACAACAACCGCGATGGCAATGCCATCACACGCGGCGCCTTCGCCGATGTGGATGTGGCCATTGAGTTCACCGCGCCTGCCATCGCGCCGGGAAACCTGCTGCGGCTTGCTGAGGCGGGTGTGCCTACTGTGACCGGCACCACGGGCTGGTATGCGGCCTTGGACGAGGTGCGCGCTGCCTTCGCCGGACGCCAGGGAAGCCTGGTGTGGAGCCCGAATTTTTCCATTGGCGTAAACCTGTTTGACCGTCTGGCCGCTGAGGCCGCGCGGCTGTTCGCAGCGCATCCCGCTTATGGTTGCTGGGCCTGGGAAATGCACCACAACCAGAAGCTGGACGCGCCCTCCGGTACCCTTAAGGCGCTGGTGGAAACCATGCGCGATGCGGGCTACAGCCACGCCATCGACATCAGTTCCACCCGGGCGGGCAAGGCGCCCGGCACCCACGAGATTGGCTTCGATTCGCAGGTGGACACCATCGAGTTGCGCCACACGGCACGAAGTCGTGATGGCTTCGCGGGCGGTGCACTTTATGCCGCAAAGCTCTTACTGCGACAGCCCGGCATTTACCGTTTCGCCGACCTGCTGTTCCCTAGCACCTCACCCAAGGAGAGCGCCTGATGATTACCGGATGCGGCACCGCGTTGGTTACACCGTTCCACGAGGACGGCTCCATTGACACCATCACCTTTCAGCGTCTGGCGGCGCGCCAGGTGGAGGCAGGCATCGACTTTCTGGTGCCTTGCGGAACCACAGCCGAAAGTCCGACGCTGAACGAGGACGAGCAGTTGCTGCTGATTCGCATCGCCTGCGAAGTGGCGGCGGGCCGTGTGCCAGTGATGGCCGGCGTGGGCGGCAACCACACGGCTGCCTTGCAGCGACGCGCTGAGAAGGTGGAGGCGCTGGGAGTGCAGGCCTTGCTGTCGGTAACGCCGTACTACAACAAGCCCTCGCAGGAGGGCCTGTTGGCGCATTACCGCGCACTGGCGGCCAGCACTTCGCTGCCCATCGTGCTGTACAGCGTGGCCGGTCGTACGGGCGTCAACCTGGAGCCAGAAACGGTGCTGGCGCTGGCCGAGACGCCCAACATCGCGGGCATCAAGGAAGCCTCAGGCAACATCGCGCAGATTGCCCGCATCGCCGCGCAGGCTCCGGCTGGCTTCGCTATCTACGCGGGTGATGATCTGCTGGCGATTCCCGTGATTGCGCTGGGCGGGCACGGCGTGATCTCCGTGGCGTCGAACGAAATTCCGGGGGAGATGGCAGGCATTGCACGCCATGCCTTGAATGGCGACCTGGATAGCGCGCGCATTCTGATGAAGCACTACCTGCCACTGATGGACGTGAACTTCATTGATTCAAACCCCGTTCCGGTCAAGACCGCAATGGCCCTTATGGGCCTGCTGCAGCCCCATTGGCGATTGCCCCTGGTGGCCACCAGCACACCCAGGCAAGCCCGCATTCAAGCCGTACTCGAACAAGTAGGATTACTGTAGATGTCACACGAACTCCAAGCCGCGATTGAGGAACTATTCGCGAACCCGCCAGCCCTATACACGCCCGCGCATACGGCGTTGTTCGCGCGATTCAAACACCTGTTGAATGTGGGACAGATTCGCGCGGCGCAACCGGACGCGGACACGCCTACTGGGTGGCGCGTGAACCCCTGGGTGAAGCAGGGTATCCTGCTTGGCTTTCGCATGGGAACTCTGGTGGACATGAGTGTGGAGACCGCGCGCCAGCCTTGGTTTGACCGTTCCAGCTATCCCGTGAAGCAACTCCGCGTGGAGGATGGCGTGCGCGTGGTGCCTGGTGGATCCAGCATTCGCGATGGCGCGTATGTGGCCCGCACGGTGACCTGCATGCCGCCCATGTACATCAATGTCGGCGCATATGTCGGTGATCATCGAAGACGACGTGATGGTGGGCGGCAATTGCGGCGTTTATGAAGGCACGGTGGTGAAGCGCCGCGCGGTGCTGGCCACCGGAGTGCTGTTGAACCAATCGACACCGGTGTTCGACCTGGTGCGCGGAGAGATTCTGCGGGCCACCGATGGCCAACCCCTGGTGATCCCCGAAGACGCGGTGGTGGCGCCCGGCAGTCGCGCCATCACACAAGGGCCGGGCAAAGACTGGGGCCTTTCCGTATCCGCCGCCATCATCGTGAAGTATCGCGACGCCAAGACCGAAGGCAAGGTGCAGTTGGAGGACCTCCTGCGGTAGCCCTTGCCTTCGGCGCCCGGCTTGGCATTACTCGTCCGTGACACAGCCTTCGCTGGCGCTCTTCACCAGGCGGATGAACTTGCCCAGGGTGCCGCGCGTTGCCTTGTAGGGAGGCATCACCCAGGCGGCTTTGCGTGCCGCGATTTCCGCGTCGCTGACGGCCATGCTGATTTCGTTCTTCGTGGTGTCGATGGTGACGATGTCGCCGTTGCGCACCAGGGCGATGGGTCCGCCTTCCTGCGCTTCCGGCGTCACGTGGCCGACGATGAAGCCATGGGAGCCGCCTGAGAAACGGCCGTCCGTCATCAGCGCAACATCCTTGCCCAAGCCCGCGCCCATGATGGCGGAGGTGGGCGTGAGCATTTCGGGCATGCCGGGGCCGCCCTTGGGGCCTTCGTAGCGGATGATGATGACGTCACCCTTGGCGATTTCGCCATCCTCCAAGCCCTTGAGCATGTCTTCTTCGGAATCGTAGACACGCGCCGGGCCGGTGAAGGCGAGACCTTCCTTGCCGGTGATCTTCGCCACTGCGCCATCGGGCGCCAGGTTGCCGCGCAGAATCTGCAGGTGCGATGTGGCCTTGATGGGATTGCTGACGGCGTGGACGATCTGCTGGCCTTCGCTCAAGCCCGGCAGGGGTTCCAGATTCTCAGCCAGCGTCTTTCCCGTGACGGTGAGGCAGTGGCCCTTGAGGAAGCCTTCGGCCAACAGCAGCTTCAGCACGGCGGGCAAGCCGCCAACGCCCTGCAGGTCCTCCATCACGTACTTGCCACTGGGCTTGAAGTCAGCCAGCAGTGGCACACGATCACTCACATTCTGGAAGTCATCGATGCTGAGAGTGACGCCGGCGGTGCGGGCCATCGCCAACAGGTGCAACACCGCATTGGTGGAGCCACCCAACGCGCACACCACCACCATGGCGTTCTCAAAGGCGTCGCGCGTCATGATGTCGCGCGGCTTAAGGTCAATTTCCAGCAGGCGCTTGATGGCGTGGCCCGCCAGGCGGCACTCCTCGCGCTTCAGCGGATCTTCGGCGGGAGTAGACGAGCTATACGGCAGGGACATACCCAGCGTCTCAATGGCCGACGCCATGGTGTTGGCCGTGTACATGCCGCCGCAGGCGCCCGCTCCGGGACAGGAGTGACGCACGATGCGTTGCCGCTTGGCGTCGTCGATGCTGCCGGTGAGGAACTGTCCGTAGCTCTGGAAAGCGGACACAATATCCAGCTTCTCCTCGTCGGCGCAGCCGGCCCGGATGGTACCGCCATAAACCATGATGGAAGGCCGGTTCAGGCGCGCCATGGCCATCACGCATCCGGGCATGTTTTTGTCGCAGCCGGGAAGGGAAATGTTGGCGTCGTACCATTGGGCCGACATCAGGGTTTCAATGGAATCGGCGATGAGGTCGCGCGACTGCAGCGAAAAGCTCATGCCGTCGGTGCCCATGGAGATGCCGTCGCTGACGCCGATAGTATTGAAGCGCATGCCCACCAGACCTGCTTCGGTTACCCCTTGCTTGACCGCCTCGGCCAGGTCAAGCAGATGCATGTTGCAGGGGTTGCCTTCAAACCACATGCTGGAGATGCCCACCTGGGCCTTTGCCATATCGTCTTCGCGCATGCCCGTGGCGTAGAGCATGGCCTGCGACGCTCCTTGCGACTTGGGCTGGGTGATGCGTGCGCTGTACTTGTTCAATTGCGATGCCATGAAACCGTGAGAACCTTTCCGAGTGGATGCCATCGCCCATTCCTAGCTACATCCGCGCGGGCGGCCAGCCAGGCTGGGCAACCGACAGCGGAGGTCCAATGGGACGCGACTTCCTGATTGTACAGCGGGGACAATCGTGGCTGCGTGGGACCGAATCGGTAGTGCGACGAGCAAGTTCCCTCTCATGTTTGGGGCGAAGACTTCCGATATGTACAACGGGGTCCCTAGTACCGTGTCGACGCCGCAAACCGAAATCCATGCCTTGCCGCAGCATCACTGGGCGCTTCGTTGCCTGCCCCCGTTGCCGGCCTCCGCGGCCCGCATGCTGCGGCTGTTGAACGACAACTCGGCGGGTATCCGGGAGTTTGCCGATGTCATCAGCACCGATGCCAGCTTTGCCTGGGAAGTGCTGCGCGCGGCCAACTCACCGTTGTTCAGCCTACCCTATGAAATCGACGACCTCTTCCACGCCGTGAGCATTATTGGAGTGGAACGGGTCCGCGGGATGGTGTTCGTCGCCGCCCTGTCTTCCGGCTTCCGTCACGCGATGCGCGAACAAAGCCTGTTGGCTTGCTGGAAGCACTCGCTGGCGGTGGCCTACCTGGCCGCCGAGTCCGCAGTGGGCTTCCAGGTGGATGCGGGCAAGGCGTACACGGCCGGCCTGTTGCATGACCTGGGGCGCTTGGCCTTGATGACCGCGTTCCCCGCCAAATACGCGTCGCTGATTGAGCAATCTCTCCGCGAGGAAGTGGAGATGAACGTTCTGGAAGAGCAGTTCTTTGAGATCAACCACTGCGTTGCCGGGGCGTCGATCGCTGCCGCGTGGTCGTTGCCGGTGTCGCTGGCCGAAGTCTGCCTGAAGCATCACGACGACCCGCTGGACAATCCGTCACCGCTGCTGCAGAACATTGTCGCCGCGAATCGAATGGCGCACACGTTGGGCTTTCAGCCGGTGTATGAGAAGCGGCTGGTGCAGCCAGCCTCTGACCTACCGAACGGGGTTCCCAATCATTTGGAGGAATCCACCGCGTTGCTGCACCAGAAGATTGACGCTTACTGCTTGAGTGTGTAGGCGTGCCGCTGCCGCGGGGCTGGTGGGTTGCGTCCAGACGGTGCAAGAGGGGACGCAGCGATCGATGACGCAGCGATCGATGATGCGGCGATCGAGACCACCGCGAGACGCAGCCTAGCAACAGGCCCAGACGGCAGTGCGCTGTGATAGCGTAGCCCTCAGGAATTCCCGTGATGACTGAGGTGTCTATGAATCGCCGCAACCTGTTCCAACTGGCCTCCACGCTTGGCGCCGGAACACTGCTGGGCCAACGCCAGGCAGCCGCGCAACAGCAGGCCGCACGCGCCACTCGGGCACTGCCGTCACCCATCATCCGCGATATCCAGGTGATTGAAACCGCGCCTCAGGGCCTGCGCCTGGTGGTGGTGAAGGTGATCACAGATCAGGACGGGCTGTACGGTTACGGCTGCGGCACCTTCACCCAACGGGCTGACCTGGTGAAGCCAGCCGTGGAGCGCTATCTGAAGCCGCTCTTGGTGGGGCGTCCCGCTGACCGCATTGATGACACCTGGCAGATGGCCTACAACGGCAGTTACTGGCGGAATGGACCGGTGTTGAACAATGCCTTGAGCGGCGTCGATATGGCGCTTTGGGACATCAAGGGCCGCCAGTGCGGGCTACCGGTGTATCAGTTGCTGGGCGGCAAGCTGCGCGAGGCCGCCGATTGCTATGGGCATGCTTCCGGTGAGGATGCCGCTGCTGTCATCGAAAGCGCCAAACAGTGGATGGCTCGCGGCTTTCGTCACGTGCGGATGCAGGTGGGCGTGGCAGGGATGGCGGGCTACGGATCCGGCGCTGGCGCGGCGCAGGTGGCCAAACTGCATGACGACCGTGTGTACGAGCCAGCCGCCTACATACGAGCCACCCTGGACATGTTCGCCAAGGCGCGCCAGGAGCTAGGGATGGAGGTGGAACTGCTGCACGATGTCCACGAGCGCATCTCGCCCACCCAGGCCTTGCAACTGTGTAAGGACATGGAGCAGTTCCGGCTCTTCTTCCTGGAGGATCCGCTGTCGCCGGAGGACATTGCCTGGTTCCGTCTCATCCGCCAGCAGTGCACTACTCCGATTGCGATGGGCGAGTTGTTCAACAGCCCGCACGAGTGGACGCCGCTGATTAGCGAACGGCTGATTGACTACATCCGCGTCCATGTGTCGCAAGCAGGTGGGTTGACGCCATGCCGCAAGATGGCCACCTTGGGCGAGGTCTTCGGCGTCCGCACGGCATGGCACGGACCCGGCGACGTGAGCCCCATTGGCCATGCCTGCAATGTCACCTTGGACCTTGCCTGCTATAACTTCGGCGTGCAGGAATACTCGGCATTCGGGGAGCGCAGCCAGGAGGTCTTCCGCAACTGCCCGCGCATGGAGAACGGCTATTTGTATGCGAACGAGGCGCCGGGCTGGGGGATTGAAGTAGACGAGAAGGCCGCCGCCAAGTATCCCTTTGGCAGCTTTGAGCAGGGGGAACGGAAAGACCTGAATGGCGGTTGGGGTGTCATCCGCCGCCGCGACGGCACGGTGATTAAGCAGTAGTCGCGGGAAGCGCCACCAGCGGCAGACCCGTCGCCCAGGAACTTTGCGGCGGGATGCGGTGTCTAAGTGGGGCAACCTGGCAAGGTCAAGGGAGGCATGATGCACCCGTATGGATGTCTGCTTCTGATGCTGGCTCTGATCGCCACGCCGATTGCGCTTGCCGTCACCATCGAAGGGCAGGTGCTGCGGGACGACACGGGCGCCGCGCTGGTGTCGGCGGACGTGCGCGTGGCTCGACAAGGCGAACGTTTGCTGGCGGCGCATCTGGAAACCGACCGCGATGGCCGCTTCCGGGCGGAAGACCTGCCGGAGGGCCGCTATGTTCTCACCATCGGTAAGCCGTCCTTTCAGGATGTGGCGCTGGAGTTGCCCGTCGACGCCGGCCCCATCCAGGTACGGCTGATCCGGTTGGCGTCTATCTCCGGAACCGTGCGCGCGCGGGACGGAAGCCTGCTGGCCAACGCCCGCGTTTACGCGATGGAGCGCACGCGCTCGGGGTCCATTCGCGAGCTGAACATGGCCGCCGCCAGCGCGTTCAGCAAAGCCGATGGAAGCTATCAGCTACGGGGTCTGCCTCCGGGGAACTATGTCCTGGCAATGGGCATGCAGGGCAACAATCGGTCAATGGGCGCCATGTATCCGGACAACCGTAGCCCGCGCATCTTTGAGTTGAAGGGTGGCGAGGTGATTGACCGCTGTGACTTTGTGGCGGAGACGGGCGAGGTATTCAAGGTGAGCGGGAAGGTGGCCATCCCAGAGCACCTTGCCAAGACGCGCGTTCCATCCGGGCCACCGGGAGCCACCATGGACGCGCGCTTTTCAGTGGGACTTGCGCCGGTTGACCAGCCCATGTTGCAAGTGGCCTGGACGCGGACGGAGCCGGATGGCAGCTTCGAGTTTCCCGCCGTTCCCTGGGGCAGCTATGAGCTGTTCGCTGCTGGTCCGGTGATTGGCTTCAGCTTCCGCGGCAGCATGCTGGCGGGCGATGGCGCCCTTGCGTTCGGACGAATGCCCGTGCAGGTGACCGCCGATGTGAGGGACCTGGCCGTACAAGTTCAGCCGCCTCGTACAGTTCGTTTGCAGTGGATACCCGGACGTGCCTCCATCGCGGATTGTCCCAAGACCCTGGCGGTACGTTTGACGGCGCTGGAGGCGCGGGGCAGCGATCTTACCCGACTAGTATCCCTTCCCTTGGGCGACGTGGTTACCGTGGAGAATCTGGCGCCCACCCGCTATCAGGTGGAGACTGCAAGCGCGGCTGCTGTCTGCAGCGTGCTGGGCGCAGCGGAGTTGAACTTGCGGAACGGGCAACCCGATGAGCCAGTCACCGTGGAGGCCGCAGGCCATGGTTCTCTGGCGGGCGAAGTGCTGGATCGCCTGCCGGGTGGGATCTACGAAGTGGCGCTGTTGCCCCTGGGCGTGGCGGCGGGTGAAGCGATGACGCTGCAGACGGTGGACGCGCAAGGCAAGTTCCGCTTCGCCAAACTGCGACCGGGAAGATATGGGGTGGCCATCCGCTTGCAGCACGGCGGAGGATACAGCGAAGGAGTGGGCGAGAGGACCGCAGGGCTGGTCTCTTCAATTACCGAAGTGGAAGTGCTGGGCGGCAATGTGGAGATGTTGCTGCATGCGCCCGTGGCGGAAGGGACGGCCAATCGATGAGCGGGTCTTGCCGGATGTTTCTTCATTTGCATGCGATACCGCGGTGGCTGACATGGCTGAGGCGTCCCGCTCTGGAGCAGTTGCAAACGGCTTCGTTGGGTATGGCGGCCGTGCCGGGTATGGCTGCTGCGCTGTGCCTGCTGTTGGTGGGCCAAGCCATCGCCCAGCCGAGCCCTGCCGCCGGGCTTGCCGCACAACCTGGTGTGATAGAGGGTCGCGTGATGGATGCCGACACCGGTGAGCCCATTGCTGAAGCCACGGTGTGGGTGGATACCGCCAAGGTAGGCTTCTTCGGAGGGAAGTTTGGAGTGACGCCCGGCCAGCCGTCGGATGGCTTTGCGGAGTCGGGCGAGGATGGAGCGTTCACGTTGCGCGGTGTGCCGCCCGGCAAGCGAAGCATCACGGCGATGGCGCCCAAGGGCATCTTCAATGAAGCGCGACTGAGTCGTCAGGTGGGACCAGGGCAGACGCTGGGCGATTGCGTTGTGCGAATGCGCAATCCCGCCTCCGTTCGCGGTCGCGTGGTAGACGAAAAAGGTGAGCCTCTGGCGGGTGTGCAAATTCATCTGGTGGTGGAGGAGTATCACGCCGGAAAGGTAAGGCAGTATCTGAGGCCGGGCGGCATGTCGGACGAGAACGGCGAATACCAGATCGAGTCGGCTGTAGCTGGGCGCGCGGTTCGCCTGATGGCCGAGCGGGTGGCGCGAGGCGCGGAGGCCTCCGCTGATTCCAACGCGCCCATTGACCCCAAGCTCCGGCGCCCTGCGTTTTCCCGCGTGTTCTATCCCGATGCGCCAGATCTGCAAGGCGCCACGGTGCTGAAGTTCCGCAGTGGCGAGGAACGCGGTGGTGTGGACTTTGTGATGCGACGAGAGCCGTCCCGTTGCATCGCGGGGAAGCTTCTGGCGCCAACGGAGGTGAAGGGGATCCGCGTGATGCTGCAACACGCGGAGCCAGCGTATGGGTCAACGCGCCGTGGTGGCAGCTTCGGCATGACGTGGAGCGCGTCGTTGGATGGAAGACGCGAGTTTCGCATCTGCCAATTGGCGGCGGGGCGCTACCGGCTGCGGGCGCACGATACCGCGGAGGGTCGCAATGCGGCCATCAGCGCGTATGCGGCAGAATGGATCACGATTACGGACCGCGACCTATCCGACCTGGAGATCCCGATGGTGGCCCCGTGGAAGTTGAGCACGGAGCTGGAGTGGGCAGCCGCTGCGCCCGAGGCGCCTCCCACGCAGCCCACCATGGTGGCGCTGGAGCCGCTGGACCGGGCCTTCTTCATGGGTGAGCAGCGGAACGCCCGCATCGAAGCCATTCCGGGTCGTGGGGAGATGGGGGCGGTACTGGTGGACGAGTACAGTGTGAGCGTGCGATTGCCGCGCAGCGGTCCGTCGGCCCCCGGTTCTGGCGCGCCTACATCGCCCGCCCCAGGCCTTTATGTAAAGGAGATCCGCTATGGGGATGCGGCGGTGCTGGCACAAGCGATGCGCGTGGGCATGCAACCCGCTGATACGGCCCTGAAGGTGCGGTTGGGGCATGATGCGGGAACGGTGACGGTGCGAGTGACGGACCAGAAGCGGAATCCGGTTTCAGACGCCCAGGTGTTTCTGCTGCCTAGTGATGCCGCCGATGAGGGGGCGCTAGCCGAGACGCTATTGCGCGGGCAGACTGACCAATACGGCAGCGTAACCTGGCAACGTGAGGTGGCGCCGGGAAGCTATCGCGCCGTCGCGATTCTGACGAACTTTGACTATTCGCCGGAAGCCGTCCGCATCCTCTGGCAAGCCCGCGACAGAGCGCCGGAGGTCCGTGTGGCCCCGAATGGAAACGCCGAGGTGGGGGTGCAGGTGGTGCAGCAGTAGCGGGAATCCGCTCAGCAGCTTCGACGCAGCTGCGGTGTGCCCTGCTAGCCTCCGGGTGTGCCGTAAACGATTGCCGACAAATGGGCCGTGGATTCTCTCCCGTTCTTCCGGGATGTCGCGCCAATCAACGCTGTGCTGCCACTGAGCGGGTCTTGGCGAGGTGGTCGCTGATGGTGGCAACGGTGTCCAGCCAGATGCCTTGGGCGGGGTCGCTGGCGTAGGTCCAGACGGCACGGATGGCTTCGATGCTGGTGGTTTGCGGGGCAGGGTCGCCGAAGTCGTGGCCGGCGAACACCAGCCAGCGGCCCTCCTTCATGGCGGCTTCTACTTGCGCTACCAGTTGGTCTCCGCGATAGCCGTCGCAGTGGGTGCCCATCAGGTAGGCCAAGTCACAGCGTTGAGGGTCGTTGGCGGCTTCGTTCAGGTATCCGCGCCCGGTGCGGAAGCGACGCGCGATCAACGGGACATAGCTGCGACGCTCCTCGCCACGACCCACCCAGGTTTGCCCGCAGGGATAGGCGAAGCTCACGGGGCGCACTCCGAAGGTTTCCTCAATCTCGGCTGTGGCTCGGTCGAGATCGGCTTCCATGCGGCCCAGTGTGTAGTCCTCCAGAGCATTGTCCCTGCTGAAGCGGTAGTTCACGGTGCAGGGGTGCGAGTGAGAATGATGTCCCATCTCGTGCCCGGCTGCGATGGCTTGCTTCCAGCCCCAAACCCGCTGTCTGAAGCCCGATGGCGACACATAGAAGGTGGCCTTCAAGCCGAGGTGATTCAGCACCGGAATGCCGAAGTCAATCTGGCTGACGCGAGCATCGTCGAAGGTGAAACTGACCGCGCCACGCTTGCCCGATGGCCAGTGAAACGGTCCGGGTTGCGCGAGGGCCTTGGCGCCGACGGCGGCCGCCAGCAGGCTTCTTCGTGACAAGGGCATGGTGGCTTCGTTGTACCACTGCGAAGGGAAAGTGGCAACTCTGATGCTGGGTGGCTGCTATACTTGCAGCATTCTGGAGGTGTTCGTGTCCATGCGTCATGCGCTCGGTTTTGTGCTACTCGCCGCTCTTGCCCTGTTACTGGCGGCCATGCCCGCAAGGGCGCAATCGGTGGCCCTGGAAGGAATTCGGGGCGAGTTCAAGGCGGTATCCACTTCGGTGATGAAGGCCGCCACCAAAGCGCCCGAAAGCCTGTACGCCTACCAGCCCACGCCGGAAGTGTTCACGTATCGCAAGATGATGTTGCACATCGCTGGCGCCAGCTACAGCCTTTGCGCCAGCTTCCAAGGCAAGCCGGGCCAAGGCCCGAAGGTGGACGCGGACAAGCAGGCGTCCAAGCAGGAAGTGCTGGAAACGCTAACGGCAGCGTTCAGTTACTGTGACGCGGCGATGGCTGCCTCCAACGACGCCACGCTGGCGGAGGTGGTGACTGCGCCTTCCGGCACGAAGCGTCCCAAGAGCTATTACGCCAGCCACCTGATTGCCCACACCAGTCTGCATTTTGGCAACATCGTAACCTACATGCGGATGAACAAGATGTCCCCGGGCGACTAGATCATGCGTTCGTTCTTTCTGGGCGTGTTCCTGTTGGCGTTGGCCGGATTGGCCGTCGCGCAGGAGGTGCGCGTACTGGTGGTGTACCACTCGGAGAGCGGCAACACGGAGACCATGGCCCGCGCGTTGGCGCACGGTGCCCGGCAGGTTCCCGGCAGTCAGGTGCTGTTGCGCACGTATGAGGAAGTGGCCAAGGAAGATCTGGCCGCGGCTGACGCCATCGCACTGGGTTCCCCGGTTCATATGGGGGACGTTGCCTGGCAGGTGCGCCAAGCGATCGTGCGGTGGAGCATGGACTTCGGCTATTGGGAAAGCCGCGCCCTCCAGAATAGGCCAGCGGCTGTGTTCGCCACCGGCGCGATGCCTTCCAACGGGAAGGAATTCACGATGATGAGCCTGGGCGGCAGCCTGCTGCAGTTGGGCATGGTGCTGGTGAGCCCCTACGGCAGTTTTGGCGCTTCTGCAACCACGGCGCGGCCTGACCCCGGCGTGGACGATGCCGAAAAGAAAATCGCCACCGACCTGGGCGAACGCCTTGCGCGCATCGCCCAGCAGATGAAACGGGGAGCACGCCAGCAGGACGCCGTTCCCCTCACCTCCGGCGCGTCGGTCAGTTCAGGCTCATCGGGCGGACGGCGGGAAGCAACGCCTTCCGCACCAGTTCATTGAACTTCGCCAGATCCCCGTCCATGGCCTGCCGTAACCCCGCTAACTGCGCGTTGATGCGCGTCACGAGGTCTTCGAACACCACGTAACTCTGGTCAGTTGGGGCAAAGTCGGCACCGCCCACAACGCCCGCCAGAGCCGCCAGTTTGTTGTTCAATTGGATGGGAAAATTCAGCGGGTCCTGCGAACTGCGGTTCTTCGTCTGGTAAAGCATCTCCTCAATGCTGGTGAGTTTTTTGATGAGCGCTTCGGCGGCCTGCACGGCGTCCTCGGCGGCCTTCTCGGTTTTGTTGCGCTTGGCGAACTCCTGCAACTGCGCGCGCAAATCTCGAATGCGCAGGATGCTTTCGTGCGTCTCAGTGAGCTTGTCGCGAATCTGCAGCAGCAAGCTGAACTGCTTTTCGAAGCCCTCAGCGCTGGTGGGGATTCGCGGATCTTTGCTGACGGTGAAGCTCTGCGTAAGCGTCTTGTCAGCCACCGTCAGCCGCACCTGATACTCGCCCGGCACGGCCTTGGGGCCGGCCAACTGCCCGCCCCACAGGATCATGCCCTTGATGCGTTTGGCGTCGGGGTAGCGAAGGTTCCATATAAAGCGGTTCCAGCCTCGTTTGGCTTCGAACTTGGCTTCCGCGTCAGCGTCCGGGTCTGGTTTTTCGTCCTTCAACTTGCTGTCGAACTTGCGGATGAGGGCGCCTTTGGCATCGAGAATCTCGATGGTGAAGCGCTTGTCGGGCTCCGCCGCAAGCCAGTAGTGGAACACCGCGCCGTTGGGCGGATTGGCTCCAAAGGCGGCGCTGCCACCCTCGTCGTCAAAGCCGCCGCCACCCTGCATGCGATAGGCCGCTTCCGGTTTCAGCAGCGACACGCTAGCCTTAGCCTCCGCGCTGAGCGTGGCTGCCTGGCGCAGCGCGGCCAGGTCGTCCAGCACATAAAAACTGCGCCCTTGCGTGGCCACCACCAGGTCGTCCTCGCGGGCATGCACGGCAAGGTCAGTGATGGGAACAACGGGCAGGTTCAGTTGCAAAGACCCCCACGTATCGCCCTGGTTGAAGGATACGTACATGCCGGACTCAGTGCCGGCGTAGAGCACGCCGCGCGCGTTCGGATCCTCCCGCACCACGCGGGTGAAGGCGTCATCGGCGATGCCGTTGACGATCTTCGTCCAGGTTTGCCCGTAGTCTGTGGTCCTGAAGAGATAGGGCCGGAAGTCGTCGGACTTGTACATGGTGGCGGCTACCCAGGCCGTGGCCGGGTCGTGGGGTGAGGCATCGATGGAGTTCACCTGGATCCACTCCGGCATTTCCTTGGGCGTCACGTTGCGCCAGCTCCTGCCGCCATCCTGCGTGAGATGGATGAGGCCGTCATCGCTGCCGGCCCAGATCACTCCCGCGCGCCGAGGCGATTCGGCCACGGTAAAGATGGTGTTGTAGTATTCCACGCCGGTGTTGTCCTTGGTGATCGGGCCACCGGTGGGACCCTGCTTGCTCTTGTCATCGCGCGTGAGGTCCGGGCTGATAGGTGTCCAGGTTTGCCCCTCGTTGGTGGTCTTGAACAGGAGGTTCCCGGCAGTGTAGAGCACCTTGGGGTCATGAGGAGAAAACAGGATGGGGAAGTTCCATTGGAAGCGGTACTTCATGCCCTCGGCCCCATAGCCCATCGGGTTGTCGGGATAGACGGTGATGGTGCGGCTGCTTCCCAGGCGGTGGTCATAGCGCGTGAGCAGGCCGCTGTAGGAACCGGCGTAGACAATGTTGGCATCGCGCGGGTCAGGCGCAATCCAGCCGCTTTCCCCGCCGCCTACCGGCCACCAGTGCTGCTGCGTGATGCCATAGCTGGTGGTGCGGCTGGCGATGCGCACGGTGGTGTTGTCCTGCTGCGCGCCGTAGATGTTGTAGGGGAACTCGTTGTCGGTGACCACCCGGTAGAATTGAGCCGTGGCCTGGTTCTGGGGGGTCCAACTCCTGCCGCCATTCAGGCTGACGTTGGCGCCGCCATCGTTGGCTTGCACCATGCGCTGGTTGTTGTCCGGGGCGATCCAAAGGTCGTGGTTGTCGCTGTGGGGCGTGTCGATGACGGTGTAGGTGCGGCCGCCATCGTCACTGCGATGGAACTGCACGTTCAGAACGTAGAGGCGGTCCTTCAACTGGGGATCTGCGTAGAGGCGCGAGTAATACCAAGCGCGCTGCCGCAGGTTGCGATCTTCGCTGACGCGCGTCCACTTGACGCCCGCATCGTCTGAGCGGAAGACGCCACCCTCTTCGGCCTCCACGATGGCGTAAACGCGATTGGAATCCACCGGAGACACCGTCACGCCGATCTTGCCCAGCACCCCCTTCGGCAGGCCGTCGTTGCGCGTGATCTCCGTCCAGGTCTCGCCCGCATCGGTAGACTTGAACAGGCCGCTGCCCGGGCCGCCGCTATCGAAGGAATAGGGTGTGCGGCGTACCTGCCACAGCGCGGCGTACAGGACACGGGGGTTGTTGGGGTCAATCACCAGGTCGATGGCCGCGGTGTCGGCATCGCGAAACAGAACCCGCTTCCAGGTTCCGCCACCGTCGGTGGACTTGTATACGCCGCGTTGCTGGTTGGGCCCGAACAGATGGCCCATGGCCGCCACATACAGCACGTCGGCGTTGGTGGGATGGACGCGCACGCGGGAGATATGGCGGCTATCCGCCAAGCCGATTGGCGCCCAACTTTTGCCAGCATCCACGCTCTTGTACATGCCATCACCATGCGACACGTTGCCGCGCACGGGGGCTTCGCCCATGCCCAGGTACAACACATTGGCATCTGACGGGGCCACCGCGATGGCGCCCACGGATCCGGTGCGGATCCACTGGTCTGTCATGGGCGCCCAGTTCAGACCGCCATCCGTGGTCTTGTAGACGCCGCCCCCGGTAGCGCCGAAATAGTAGGTTTCCGGCTGAGAGGCAACTCCGGCCACGGCGGTTACGCGTCCCCCGCGATAGGGGCCGATCTGGCGGTAATGGAATCCCTCATAAGCGCCTGGCGAGACGGGCTTCTCGGCGGCGAGGGCGCAAAGCGCGAGGCATCCCACGGCGATCCAACGGGCGATCTGCATGACGGACATTGGTTACTCCCCTGGCGACCTGCGCCAACAGCGACAGCGTAACAAAGCCGGGGCGGATTCGCTTGAGGCCGGGGACGGCAGCCGGGGCCTGGGGGTGGCGGAAGCGGGGCGACAACAGCCGGAGCGGGCGGCGCCACGAGGATGCCTGCCATGCTGGCGCGATGCAGGTTGTCCACGCGCACCGCAATTGCTGCGAGAATAGCGCTGTGACTTGGTTGGTGACGGTACTGCTGGTGGTTGGCGGCTTGGTGGCTGGAGCCCTGCTGTTGCTTTGCGCCGGGCTTGCGTACCAGGCTTTGGGGGAAAGGCGAGACGCGCGCCGACTTCCGCCTCCCGGTACAGTGGTGACCGTGCTGGGCCAGCCTCTGCATTACCACGAAGCGGGCAATGGAGAGCCCACGGTGGTGCTGGAGGCGGGCATCAGCGCCTCAAGCTTAAGTTGGGCGCGCGTGATGCCACGGCTCGCCCCCCATGCACGAGTGATTGCCTATGACCGGGGCGGGTTGGCGTGGAGCGGTGCGGCGGGCCATGCGCGCGTGGCCTCCCGGTTGGTGGAGGAACTGCACGCGTTGCTGGAGGTCGCATCAGTGCGCGGCCCGGTGCTGCTGGTGGGCCATTCCTATGGCGGTTTGCTGGCCTTGCTCTTCGCGTGCCGCTATCGGGAGCGCGTGGCTGGCGTGGTGTTGGTGGACTCCGTTCCGCGCGTCGATTGGAGGCCCCTTCAGCCGGCGCAACAATTGCGCTTGAATCATGGAATCCGACTGGCGCTGCGGGGCGCGCTGCTGGCGAAGCTTGGCGTTGTGCGACTGGCGCTGGCGCTGATGATGGGCGGTGCGCGCCGTTTCCCTCGCGCTATCGCCAAGGCCAGCAGCGGTCGCGCCACGTCCGCCATTGAGCGGCTGATTGGCGAAGTACGGAAGTTGCCCGAAGAACTGTGGCCCGCTGTCCGCGCGCACTGGTGCGTCCCCAAGACCTTTCTGTCGATGGCCTCGCACTTTGAAAACCTCCCTGAAAGCGTCGAGGAGTATTCGCGCGAGGCCTTTCCTCCGCACGTGCCGCTGACGGTGCTGTCGGCAGAGTCAGCCCACGCGGAGGCCATTGAAGAGCACGCGGCGGATAGCCGGATGTCCTTGGTGGGGACACACCGTGTGGTGCCGGGCAGCGGCCATTGGATTCACCTGGACCAGCCGGATGCGGTGGTGGATGCCGTGTTGGAGATGCTGGATTTCTTGCGCTCGCTGGAGCGCACCGCCTGACGGCCGGGGGCGGTGGGGACGTTGGCGTCGCGCAAACCAGGCTGATCTGCATCGGATCCTCCGCCAACCTGCCACTCGTGCCCACTTATCTTGCCTTTGTGTGTCCGGTGTGTTAACTTGGGAAGGTTGGACAAACGTCAGGGGACGTAGTTCAGTTGGTTAGAACGCCTGCCTGTCACGCAGGAGGCCGCGGGTTCGAGCCCCGTCGTCCCCGCCAACATCCCGCCCGTTTTTTGTTTCCATTGACATTTCTGAAAACCCCGGCACAATAGAAAGAACTATTGTGTTTTCAAACGTGTACCCATGAGACAGCGTCCTTACTTGCTCTCGATCCCCTTGTTACTGCTGATTGTGCTGTTTTTTGGCCTGGCGGCCAGCAATCGCCCTCCGGAAGAGCCGCTGGTGGCTGGCTTTCGGGGTGTGACCGTGGCCTCAGTCGCCGATGCCGTTGACCAGGTTGCGGGGCAGCGCGGCTTCCTGGAACACGAGTTCCGGCCGATGGTGGAGGGCGTGGTGGTGGGTCGTGCGCGGACCGCGCTGGTGAGGCCAGCCAAGCCTGAGAACGCAACTCCGGTGCTGGCGACCAAGCACTCCATTGAAATGATCGACAGCGCGCAGCCCGGGGAAGTGGGCGTGATTGTGATGGAGAACGGCCTGAACGTGGCCGCCATCGGGGGATTGATGGCCACCGCGGCCAAGGCGCGCGACATGGCGGGGATGGTGATTGACGGGGGCGTGCGCGATGTGGCGGAAATCCGCCGCCTAGGCCTGCCCGTGTACGCCCGCAGTGTGACGCCAGCCACGGCCGTGGGCCGCTACGCCAGTGTGATGAAGGACGAACCGGTTTGGTGCGGGGGCGTTCTGGTACACCCGGGCGACATTATTGTCGCCAGCGAGGATGGCGTGGTGGTAGTGCCCAAGCAACACGCCGAAGCGGTGCTGAAGCTGGCCTTGGAAATCGACGACCGGGAAAGCCGCATGGTGCCCGTCATCCAGCAACTGCGCTCACTGGGCGAAGCCGTCAAGAAGTTCAACCGCATCTAGCAGCCGCAACCGGGCCGCTGCGCAGCAGATCTTCCACCGTATCCTTGCTCTTGTCCACCCGCCGTCTCTTGGCGCGTTTTCTCACTGGACTTTACGGTCTGAAAATGATGTAATGCGGGCGAGCGTTCGCATTACTTCCGCTCTGGCGCCGACGGCGGTAGCCTCGTCCGCAACGTGATCGACAATGTGGGGGGGGCTGACGCGAACGCGAGACATCGTCGCCATGATCGATGCCGTTCACGAGTTCCATGGAAGGAGCTAGCCCCGATGCCGGACCTGAACCAGTTGTACGCTGCAGTTGTCGAAGGGGACCAGAAGCTTGCCATCGCTGTCACCGAAGAGGCGATTGCGGCTGGCATTCCGGCAATGGACCTCATCAATGGCTACATGATTCCGGCCATGGACGAAGTGGGCAGGCGTTATGAATGCGAGGATTACTTCGTACCTGAACTCTTGTTGTCCGCCCGGGCAATGAAGGGCTCGCTTTCCCTGCTGCGACCACTGCTGGCGGCGCAAGGGGCAGAGCCCGTGGCGCGCGTGGCAATCGGTACGGTGAAGGGCGACCTGCACGATATCGGCAAGAACCTGGTGGCGTCCATGCTGGAGGGTGGTGGGTTTGAGGTGTACGACCTGGGCGCGGACGTGCCGCCGGAGCGCTTCATTCAGGCCATTCGAGAGCAGCGGGTTTCCATCATCTGCCTGTCCGCGTTGCTGACGGTTACCATGCCATCCATGCGCACTACGATTGAAGCCTTGCGGGAGGCGGGTGTGCGCGACGAAGTGAAGATTCTGGTGGGTGGGGCTCCGGTGACGCAGCAGTTTGCTGACCAGATTGGCGCCGATGGCTACGGCGCGACGGCGAGCGTGGCGGTGGCGTTGGCGCGTCAGGCGGCGGGCGTTGCCGCGCATCACTAGACGGGTAAGGGGGGCGCGGAATGACCACGATTGGGGAAATGTTGGCCCAGGGGCCCCTGTTGACGGATGGCGCCTGGGGCACCCAGTTGCAGGCTAACGGGTTGGCGATGGGGGATTGCCCGGATGTCTGGAACCTGACGCATCCGGATGCCGTGCGCGCGGTAGCGGCTGCCTACGTGGACGCGGGCAGTCGCGTAGTGCTTACCAACACCTTTCGTGCCAATGCCATCGCGCTGGGTGACTACGGACATGCCGATGATCTGGTGCGCGTCAACCAACATGGCGTGATGCTGAGCCGCGAGGCGGCTGCGGGCAAGGCCTACGTGTTCGCCTCAATCGGACCCAGCGGGAAGCTACTGGTGATGGGCGATGTTTCGAGGGATGACCTGCGGCGGGTGTTCGCCCAGCAGGCGGAAGCCCTGGCCGGCGCTGCACCGGATGCGCTGTTGCTGGAAACCTTCAGCGACCTGGACGAGGCGCTAATTGCCTTGGATGCGGCGAAGAGCACGGGACTGCCCGTGGTGGTGAGCTTTGCCTTCGACAGCGGGAAGCAGCGCGACCGCACCATGACCGGGTTACGCCCGGAGGACGCCGCCCGCGTCATGCAGGAAGCAGGAGCCGATGCCGTGGGCGCAAACTGCGGCAACGGCATGGAGGCGTTTCCCGCGGTTTGCGCGCGCATGCGCACCGCGTCGACGCTTCCCCTCTGGATGAAGGCCAACGCGGGAATGCCGCAGATGGTGGACGGCCGCGCGGTGTATGTGGAGGAAGCAGTGTCGTTTGCGGCCCATCTGCCCGGGCTGTTGCAAGCTGGCGCCTCGTTCGTAGGTGGTTGCTGCGGCACCTCGCCGGCTTTTGTGGCTGCTCTGGCGGCTGTTTGGCGGGAGGGCGCATGCGTGTCCGCTTAGTGGCTTGCGAGGTGTTGTGTCGAGAGTTGAGCGCGTGTCTTGCGGAAGGTCAGTTGGTGGTGGATCCTGAGTTCCTGCCGAAGGGCCTGCACGACGACGGGGGACCTGCCATGCGGGCGCGACTGCAGCAGTTGATTGACCAGACCGATCCCACGCGCTACCAGGCGGTCCTGCTGGGTTATGCGCTGTGCGGAACGGGGACGGCGGGGCTGGTGGCGCGCGAGATTCCCGTGGTCATTCCCCGTGCGCACGATTGCATTGCGCTGCTTCTGGGCAGTCGCGCCGCCCATGACGCGCAGATGGCGGTGGATCCTGGAACCTTCTTCCGTTCGCCGGGATGGGTGGAGCGCGGCGCGGACTTGCTGCAATTGAGCCGCAGGGCGGAACAGGAGGGGCATACGCTGGAGGACCTCATCCGGCGCTACGGCGAGGACAACGGGCGCTATCTGTTTGACGAGTTTCATCGCTACCGCGCCAGGTATTCGCGCCTGGTCTACATCGATACAGGGGTTGCCGGCGGGCGGGGCTTGCAAGCGTGGGCGCGCGATGAGGCGTCGCGTAACGGATGGCGCTTTGAAACTGTCGAGGGCAACCAGGGATGGTTCCGAAAGCTGCTGGAAGGAAGCTGGGACGACGACTTCGTCGTGTTGCGTCCGGGCGAGCAAAGCGTACACACCTACGATGACGACATCCTGCGCGCTGAGCCCGGACAGCGGCCCCAGCCACAGTTGGTTCCGCCCGCAAAGGAGGCATCGGCATGACCGGCAAACAGCGTATTCTGGCCACACTGGAAGGACTATCCCGCGATCATCTCCCCCTGATGCCCATCACGATGATGTTCGCCGCCGATACCGCGGGTGTGCGCTACGGAGAGTATGCGCGCGACTATCGGGTGCTGGCGGAAGCGCAACTGCGCACCGCGGAAAAGTACGGCTTCGATTATGTGTCGGCGATTTCTGACCCCGCGCGCGAGGCGGCTGACCTGGGCGCGGCCATCGAGTACTTCGATGATCAACCACCGGCCATTATCGAGGAGCGGGCGCTGCTGCTGGACAAATCCAGGTTGGGGTTGCTGGCGCTGCCGGACCATAGCCAGTGCGGGCGCATGCAGGATCGGCTGTTGGCGGTGGAGGCGCTGGCTTCCCGAGTGGGAGAGGATCTGCTGGTGGAAGGCTGGGTGGAGGGCCCTTGCGCGATGGCCTCTGACCTGCGGGGCATCAACAACCTGATGCTGGATTTCCACGACGATCCGGACTTCGTCCGTGACCTCTTCGCGTTCGTGATTGCCATGGAGGTGGATTTCGCCAAGGCGCAGATTGCCGCGGGGGCGGGAATCATCGGCATCGGTGACGCAGCGGCATCCCTGGTTGGCCCGCGCATTTACCAGAGCTTCGTGCTTGCCGGCGAGCAGCAGATGATCCGTGAGATTCATGCGGCGGGGGCCAAGGCACGCCTGCACATCTGTGGCAACACGCGCCGCATCTTGACCGGCATGGGGCAAACCGGCGCCGACATGATCGATCTGGATTCCCCCTCCCCGGTGGCTGAGGCGCGCGCGGCCATGAGCGCTTCGCAGCCCTTGCTGGGCAATCTGGATCCGGTGCGCACGCTGCGCGACGGGAGTCCGGAGTCCGTGACCAGCGCCATCGCCCAATGCCATGTCGAAGCAGGCGAGGCCTTCCTGGTGGGCGCCGGCTGTGAGATTGCCCGGGGTACGCCAGAGGCTAACGTGTTCGCAATGGCGCGCTACGCGGCATCCCATGCCTGAGCGCCGCACGCTGACTCTGCATCCGCGTCCGGGTGAACGCCTACGCGATCTGCTGTTGGCCAGCGGGATGGAGTTTCCCTGCGGCGGTGAGGGAAGCTGCGGGCAATGTCGAGTGCGCGTATCGCGTGGCGCCGTGCCAGCGACGGCCGCAATGAGCGCTTGTCTGGACGCGAAGGAACTGGCGGCTGGCTGGCGCTTGGCCTGCCTGGCGGAGTTTGACAGCGCCGAGCCCTGCAACCCTGTGGAGGTGGAGTTTCCGCCATGGCAGGGGGACGCTGCTTCGGGCGCCGTTGCGATCCTTGGCGATGAGGGGGTCCTGGCAGTAGAACCTCGGGAGGGGCTGGGCGCGGTGGTGGATGTGGGAACCACCACGTTGGTGGCGCAGGCTGTTGACCTGGCATCGGGTTTGCTGCTGTCCACGGAATCTGCACTGAACGCGCAGTCCCGCTGGGGAGCGGACCTGATGAGCCGCATCCACCATGAACTGCAACAGCCCGGCGAACTAACAGCGCTTATCCGGCAGCAAGTGGGCGAATTGCTGACGCGCGCCAGCCATGGGCACCCGATAAGTGAGGTGCTGCTGGTGGGCAACACGGTGATGCACCACCTTTTTTGTGGCTTGTCCATCCAGGCGCTGGCCGCCGCGCCCTTCCGCACGCCGCACCTGGACGCAAACACCCTTCGCGGCTCCACGCTGGGCTGGACGTTTGCGCCTGACGCAACCGTTACCTTCCTGCCCAACCTGGGGAGCTTCGTGGGCAGCGACGTGCTTGCAGGATTGGCGGCGGTGGGGATGGAAAGCCGAGTAATGCCTGAGGCGCTACTGGACCTTGGCACCAACGGCGAGATCGCTCTGGCCACGGAGGGCGGCATCCTGTGCGCATCCACAGCTGCGGGTCCTGCCTTCGAGGCCGCCAATATTCGCCATGGCATGCGCGCGGCCCAGGGCGCCATCCATCGGGTGGATGTGGTGGATGGCCAGTTGCGCGCTGAGGTGCTGGGGAACGGAACTGCCTATGGCGTCTGCGGCAGTGGCTTGGTGGACGCGGTGGCCTGCGCGCTGGACACAGGCATGCTGAGTCCACGGGGGCGTCTGCGGTGGGGACTCTCCGCGATTGTGCTGGCCGATGGCGTAGTCATTACCCAGCGGGATATTCGCGAGCTGCAGTTAGCGAAAGCTGCTATCGCCAGCGGCCTGCGTCTGCTGCAGGATGTCGCGGGCACAAGGCCTTCTCGACTTCATCTGGCCGGGGCTTTCGGCAACTACCTCCGCCCGTCTCGTGCCGTGCGCATCGGCCTGCTACCCACAGGCGAGGGGGATGGCTACCCACCCTGTGTGTTGGCGCCTGCCGGCAACACCGCTCTGCGTGGCGCGCGTATGCTGTTGCTGGCGCCCAACCGCCATGCCAAGGTTTTCGATGGCCTGCGCCATCGCGCTCACCACGTTGAGCTGGCTGCGCTCCCACGGTTTCAGGAGGAGTTTGTCGATGCGCTCTTGTTCCCTGAGGCGTGACGGGTTGAGGGCACGCTAGGCCTAGATCATCTCGCGCAGCAGTTCCGCGCGCGGATGGGGGATCACCACCTTGTTCACCAGCAGTCCCCGGGCGCCTACCACGCGCGCCCCTGCGTCGATGGCGGTATCGACATCGGCCACTGAGCCGGTGAGCGTCACGAAGGCCTTCCCTCCTAGCGCCATCGCCAGCCGGATCTCCAGCAGTTGCACATCCGCCGCCTTCACGGCCGCGTCAGCCCCTTCAATCAGAGAAGCGACGCTGAAGGCTTCCAGCACTCCTAGGGCGTCCAAGGCTTGCAGCTTGTTGGTTCCGGCGATGGCGGGAAACACAGCCTCATGCAAGTTGGCGATGACAAACGAATCAATCACAGACACGCTTCCGGCGCGCTTTCCAGCGGCTACCGCGGTTTGCACCTTTGCCACATCGCCGCGCACCATCACCATGAATTTTCCAGAGCAGATGGACCGCGCCAACACAATCCGCACGCCGGCGGACTTCAGCATTGCATCGCATACCTGAAAGCCCGCCGCGATGCTGCCAAGCTCAATGAGCCCGATGGAGTTCTCTGAAGATCTGCCGTCATCGCTCGCGCTGAAGTGGGTGTTCATGTCTTCCTGCCGAAACGGTCTGCCGATGTTATCCGCCGACACGATCTGCCGACACTGTATCATGCGGGGCGGACCGCGCCATACTGGAATGACTTGGCGCGGACCGCGCCTTCTGGCGATAATAAGGGGTGAAGACTCCACAGCAGCCGTGGTTCTCGCGGCTTCGGAAGGGCCGTGGCAGCCCGGCTATCTCCAACTGGTTGCATCACAAGAACGATATGAGCGAACGGAACGAAGCAGACTTTGTCGCGGATGGGGTGTCCTTGAGCCCGGATGAGGGCACGCCATCGTCCACGGAATCCACGCCGCCCGATGCGATGGCGCACTTGGAGCGCGAGAACCTCGACCTGAAGGACCAGTTCCTGCGCATGCGCGCGGAGTTTGACAACTTCCGCCGTCGCGTCGCTAAGGAAAAGGAAGAGATTCACGAGTACGCCAGCATGGAGGCCGTGCGGCCCTTGCTGGCTATCGCCGACGATTTCGAACGGGCGCTTGCGGTGGAATGCGCGGACTCCGGCTACGCCAAGGGGATGGAACTCATCTATCACCGCATGGGCGAGGCCTTACGCAAGATGGGGGTGGAGCCGTTGCCCGCCAAAGGGCATCCGTTTGACCCCAATCAGCATCATGCCATCGACATGGTGAAGACCGCCGATGCCCCGGACAATACGGTGCTGGACGTTTTCCAGCAGGGATATACCTTCAAGGGCAAACTGATCCGCCCCGCGGTGGTAAAGGTGGCCGTTGCTCCGGGAGAGTCCGTTGCGCCTAATGAGGATGTCCCTGTCCCTGGAGACGGGGCCTAGCGGGGCGGTCTAGTGGCGTTCGCCCGATGCAGCCCGTCGAGGCGGGCGGCTATCCAGGCAGCATCGTGCATCCACGGGGTAGGGATCTCCTGAACGAACGAAGCAGCCCAGCCAGAGAAGACAACAGCCCCGGCAGAGAAGGAAAAATGGTGACGAACCGCGACTATTACGAGATTCTGGGCGTAGCGAAAGGCTCCAGCGAGCAGGAATTGAAGTCCGCGTATCGCAAGCTGGCCATGAAGTACCATCCGGATCGCAATCCGGGTGATGCCGCGGCGGAGGAAAAGTTCAAGGAAGCGGCGGAGGCCTACAGCGTGCTGAGCGACCCGCAGAAGCGCGCGGCCTATGACCGCTACGGCCATGCGGGCGTGCAGGGGGCCGCTGGCGGAGGCGGGAACTACGATCCCACCATCTTTGCGGATTTCAGCGACATCTTCGGGGACTTCTTCGGCTTCGGCGACCTCTTTGGGAGCAGTGGAGGGCGGCGCCGTAACCGTCCCGTGCGCGGCGAGGACTTGCGCTACGACCTGGAAATCGGCTTCGATGAGGCGGTGTTCGGGACAGGCGTGGAAATCCAGGTGCCCCGTCACGAGACCTGCGAGACCTGCAATGGGTCCGGAGCGGCGTCCACCAATGGCATTGCAGTGTGCCAGGTTTGCAAGGGTTCAGGAACCCAAACTATCCAGCAGGGTTTCATCACCATGCGACGCACCTGTGGCAATTGCGGAGGCACTGGCCAGATTCTGCGCGACCCCTGCAAGACATGCAATGGGCGGCGCTACGTGCGTAAGGAACGCAAGCTGAAGGTGAACATTCCGGCTGGTGTGGACGATGATACCCGCCTTCGTTTGCAAGGGGAAGGGGAGGCGGGCGCCAATGGCGGACCGGCTGGCGACCTTTACGTAGTTCTTCGCGTGAAGGAACACCCGCTGTTCCATCGCGACGGGCAGGATCTTCACATCCGGGTGCAGGTGAACGTGGCGCAGGCCGTGTTGGGCGACGAAATTCTGGTGCCCACCCTGGGAGGTGAGGAACCGTTGAAGATCCCGGAAGGCACACAGCCCGGAAAGCAGTTTCGGATGAAGAATCAGGGCGTACCGTACCTGAATGGCTCCGGCAGAGGCGACCTGTATGTCCACCTGGATGTGGTGATCCCGGACAAACTCAGCAAGGACCAACGCAAGCTGTTTGAGCAACTGCGCGAGGTGCTTCCCGCTGCTGACGCCCCCAAGGAGAAGGGCATCTTTGAGAAGGTGAAGGACTACTTCGTCTAGCGCGCTGCCTCAGTTGGCGCGCTGCCTCAGTTGGCGCGCTGCCTCAGTTGGCGCGCTGCCTCAGTTGGCGTGTGACGGCGCTCGATCGTGGCGTGTCACCACCGGTCAGCGATTTACTTCGCCGTGCGGGCGCCGTGGATTTCCTGCAAGCTCCACACCCGGATGGGATCGCGGTGGGCGCTGGCTACTGCTTCCGCGCAAGCCAAGGCGCCGCTGATGGTGGTAATGCAGGGGATGCGGTTTAGCAAAGCCGTGCGACGAATCTGCCGTTCGTCGCTGAAGGTGGTGGCGCCGGTGGCGGTGTAGATGACCAGTTGCGCCCGGCCCGCCTTCATGAAGTCCACGGCATTTGGACGGCCTTCGTTCACCTTGAAGATGGTGGCGCATTCCAGTCCCGCCGCCTTCATCGCGTTGGCGGTCCCGCGCGTGGCCACCAGCTTGAAGCCATGCTGCACCAGCTTGCGCGCCACCTCCACGGCTTTGGGCTTATCCTTATCACCCACTGAGATAAACACCGTACCGGTTTCGGGAATGGGGGTTCCCGCACTCCGCTGCGCCTTGGCAAAGGCTTCGCCGAAGTTATCCCCAACGCCCATCACTTCCCCGGTGGAGCGCATCTCGGGTCCCAGTGCTGGATCAACACCCGGGAATTTGTTGAAGGGGAACACCGGCGACTTCACGAAGTACTGCGGCACGGGTAGGACCCCGCTTTCGGGCGCCCCGGTGAGGTGCGCGAAGTCCTTTAGCTTCTTGCCCAGCATCAGCCCCACCGCCACTTTCGCAAGGGGAACGCCGGTGGCCTTGCTGACATAGGGGACCGTGCGGGAGGCCCGTGGGTTCACCTCAATCACGTAGACGGCGCCGTTTTCCACGGCGAACTGCAGGTTCATCAAGCCCACGACCTTCAGCGCCCGCGCCAACTTGCGGGTGTACTCGATGATGGTGTTCTTTGTGGCCTCGCTCAACGAAAAGGCCGGCAGCACGCAGGAGCTGTCGCCGGAATGAACGCCAGCTTCCTCAATGTGCTCCATGATGCCGGCAATCAGCACCTCGTCGCCATCGCAGAGCGCGTCCACGTCCACCTCGACGGCGTCCTGAAGGAAGCGGTCAATCAACACCGGACGCTCTTGAGAAAACACCACCGCTTCGCGCATGTAACGGCGGACGGTCTCCTCGTCATAGGCGATCACCATTGCCCGTCCGCCCAGCACATAGCTGGGACGCACCAGCACGGGGAAACCCAGATTGCTGGCGATGTCGATGGCGCCCTCCACGCTGGTGGCTGACCCGTTCGGCGGACTGGGGATATCCAACTCGTCAATCAGCTTGCCGAAGCGCTTGCGATCTTCGGCGATGTCGATGTTGTCCGGGTCAGTGCCGATGATCGGAACCCCGGCCTTCTTCAGCGGCAGCGCCAGCGTCAGCGGAGTTTGGCCGCCGAACTGGACGATCACACCCGTCGGCTTTTCCGTGTCGCAGATGTTCAGCACTTCCTCCAGCGTGAGCGGCTCAAAGTACAGGCGATCACTGGTGTCGTAATCCGTGGACACGGTTTCCGGATTGCAGTTCACCATGATGGACTCATGGTCAAATTCCTGCAGCGCGAAGGAGGCGTGGCAGCAGCAGTAGTCGAACTCAATCCCTTGCCCGATACGATTGGGTCCGCTGCCCAGAATCATCACCTTGGGCCTGGTGGTGGGTTCGGCTTCGCATTCGCTTTCGTAGCTGGAATAGAGGTACGGCGTGAAGCTTTCAAACTCGGCCGCGCAGGTGTCCACTCGATTGAACACCGCGTGGACGCCCGCCACCTTTCGCTTGGCGCGGACATCCAGCTCAGTGGTGCCCCAAACGCTGGCCAACTGGCCGTCAGAGAAGCCCATGCGCTTGGCGCCCCGCAGCAGATCGCTGTCCGATTGCCAGCTTGCGTGCGCCTCCCGCAAGCGAGGCACTTCGTCCACCACGTCCTTCATCTGGCGGAGGAACCACGGGTCAATCCGCGTCATCTCGTGGATTTCCTCCACGGAATAGCCCTTCTCCATGGCAAAGCGCACATAGCCCAATCGTTCCGGAGTGGGCGTGATGAGCTTCTGCGCGATGAGCGATTCGTCCAGCGCTTCCTCGGCCTTGGCGCTCTTACCTGTCTCCAGGCTGCGGATGCCCTTGGAGAGCGCCTGCTTGAAAGTCCGGCCAATGGACATCACTTCGCCCACGCTCTTCATTTGCGTGCCCAGAGTGGAGTCACTGCCGGGGAATTTCTCGAATTGCCAGCGCGGGATCTTCACCACCACGTAATCCAGCGTCGGCTCAAAGCAGGCGGGCGTCTTGAGGGTGATGTCGTTGGCGATCTCGTCCAGCCGGTAGCCCACTGCCAGCTTTGCCGCGATCTTCGCGATGGGGAAGCCAGTGGCCTTGGACGCCAAGGCCGAACTGCGCGACACGCGCGGGTTCATCTCAATGACCACCATCCGCCCGTCCCAGGGGTTGATGGCGAACTGCACGTTTGACCCGCCGGTGTCGACGCCGATTTCGCGCAGGCAGGCCAGGGCCCCATCGCGCATCATCTGATACTCGCGATCCGTGAGCGTTTGCGCCGGCGCCACGGTGATGGAATCGCCCGTATGCACGCCCATCGGGTCGAAATTCTCAATGGAGCAGACGATGATGGCGTTGTCGGCCAGGTCGCGCATCACCTCCAACTCATATTCCTTCCACCCCAGTGCGCTTTCTTCCATCAGGGTTTCGTGAACGGGCGATAGGTCCAGGCCGCGCTCAAGAATCTCGATGAGTTCCTCGCGGTTGTAGGCGATACCGCCACCGGTGCCGCCAAGGGTGAAGCTGGGACGCAGGATGGCCGGATAGCCAATTGTGTCGATGAAGTCCAGACCTTCGTCCACAGTGCGCACCAGACGGGAACGCGGCGTGGCCAGGCCGATCTTGTTCATTGCGTCCTTGAACAGCAGGCGGTCTTCGGCCTTCTTGATGGCCTCGATTTTGGCGCCAATCAGCTCGACGCCGTACTTGTCCAGGATTCCCTTTTCCGCCAGCTCCACAGACAGGTTCAGGCCCGTTTGGCCACCTACGGTGGAGAGCAGCGCGTCCGGCCGTTCGCGAGCGATCACTTCTTCCAGGAAGGGAACGGTGAGCGGTTCGACGTAGGTGCAGTCAGCCAGCTCCGGATCGGTCATGATCGTGGCCGGATTGGAATTCACCAGCACTACCTGATAACCCTCTGCCTTGAGGGCCTTGCAGGCCTGGGTTCCGGAGTAGTCAAACTCGCAGGCCTGCCCGATGACGATGGGGCCGGAGCCGATAATCAGAATCTTGTGAAGGTCGTTGCGGCGTGGCATCGTTAGCGTGGGTTCTCGTCCATCAAGCGGGCAAAGTCAGTGAACAGGTACAGCGAATCGTTGGGGCCGGGTGACGCTTCCGGGTGATACTGCACACAGAACAACGGGTAGTTGCGGTGGCGGAACCCTTCCAGGGTGTGATCGTTCAGGTTCACGTGCGTCAGTTCGATGTCGTTGGCGTTCAGGGAACCCGGGTCCACGGCGAAGCCATGGTTTTGGGCGGTGATCTCCACCCGGTTGGTGAGCTTGTTCAGTACGGGATGGTTGCCGCCCCGATGGCCGAACTTCAACTTGAAGGTTCTGCCACCCACGGCGCGGCCCAGTACCTGGTGCCCCAGGCAGATGCCGAAGATGGGCGCGCGTCCCAAGAGCTTGCGGATTTCTCCGGCGGGGCCTTCCAGCGGCTCTGGGTCACCGGGTCCGTTGGAGATGAAGATTCCGTCGGGCTTCAGCGCAAGGACGTCCTCGGCTGAGGTCCCAGCAGGAACCACCGTGACGCGCGCGCCGTTGTGCCTGAGCCGTCGCAAGATGTTCCGCTTGATGCCGAAATCGAAAGCCACGACATGATGTCGCGCGGGAGGCGCTTCCCCCAACAGTTCACTGGGGCTGGCGACAGGCATGCCCTCGTCCCAGGCGTATGCGGTGCTGGTGCTGACTCCGGTGGCCAGATCCAGGCCCACCATGGACGGCGCGTTCCTGGCCTTATCCAGCAGAGCCTCAGCGCTTTGGGGAACGGTGGACAGGGCGCCGCGCATGACACCCCGCGTGCGCAAATGCCGCACCAACGTGCGGGTGTCGATGTCTGAGCCGATGGGGATATTGTGCTGGCCCAGGTAGGCGTCGGCATCCTGTTGGCTACGCCAGTTGCTGGCTAGCGGTGAGAAGTCCCGCACCACCAGCCCTTCAATGTGCGGCGTACCTGCTTGGGGGTCTGTGTCGTTGGCGCCGTAGTTGCCAATCTGGGGGTTGGTGAGAACGATGATCTGGCCGGCGTATGATGGGTCAGAAAAGATTTCCTGGTAGCCGGTGATGGAGGTGTTGAACACCACTTCCCCAACCCGCTCCGTCTGCGCGCCAAATGCCCGGCCTTCGAATACGCGGCCATCTTCCAGAGCGAGTATTGCTTTGTTCAACCCGTATCGCCTCCCCTGCGGGGCGCGCAGGAGGGCTCGCGGTGGCTGCGAGTGACGCGCACCCGCGCATCTTTCCAATTTCAACACGAGCACGCCTTCAGGGGCAACCCTCCGCGTGTATGTTTATGCGTTTGGCTGATTAAAATCGTCACCTCGCCCTTCCCGTAGATGCCCAGCCACCCAAGCCGCCCACCGCTGCCTTCCTTCCTTCCCCTCGCGCCCGGCTCTACACTAGAGGCATGGGCGCCATTCCCACCCTGGTATCGCCAACTGAGTATCTCGAAACCGCCTTCCCGGACGGTGACCATGAGTACGTCGATGGGCAGGTGGTGGAGAGAACGATGGCTGAAAAAGACAACAGTACAGCGCACAGACGCATCATCTTGCTTTTGCTCGATTTGAGGACAGCCACCAGCTCCCGGCGTTTCCTGAGCTTCGGTTGAGAGTATCGGCCGAACGCTATCGAATCCCCGATCTCCCGGTATGTCAGGGTGTCGAACCCGACGAGCAGGTCTTCACCACCCCCCCCACTGCTGGTCATCGAGATCGTCTCCCGTACTGATTCCGTTCACGACCTCAACCAAAAGATTGCCGACTACCGCGCCTTCGGCGTCCACCATATCTGGATCATTGATCCCTACAACCGCGGCGCCATGCACTACACCCAGGATGGCGTGCAAGAGGTGCGCGACGGCTATCTCCGCCTGCCCGAAGCCGACGTCATCATGCCCCTGGGAGACGTTCTGCCCAAGCGCAAGTAAAGCCCACGCCCCTCCCATTGGCTAGAAACTCCGCCACTTCCGCTCATCCCCTACTGCCCAGCAGGGACTCCGCCCTGTCCTGCCTCTACGCAGCCATCCCGCCCCGCAGCCCTGCCGCTGCACCCTATCCGAAAACAGCGTGACTCGTGAATAATCGTCGCATCGTGTATTGTCCCCACGCATCCGATACGGTGGAGCCAAGGCTCCCTCTCACTCCAACAGATACAGAGGCAATCATGGCGAACATCCTGCACATCAACGCATCCCCCAGAGAAGGCTCTCGTTCCCTGGCCGTAGCGAAGGCCTTTCTGGATGAA
>JALOKO010000120.1 GCA_025456495.1 Bryobacterales bacterium
GCGCTCCACCAGCACGTGCTGCCCATCCGGCGCAGGGTTGAGCTCTGTGTAGATGGCGGGGGTTGCCCAGGGAGTGGCCTGGTTGCTTGCGGCATCCACCAGCATGGGCTGCGAGGTGGTGAGATATTCGAACAAGTCCTCGTCATGGCTGTTCTGCAGGAGATCCTGATAGGTGCGTACGGGCGCCGCGACGCCGTCGCTTTCCTGGACGGTGGGTCCGGTTGGCGACGTTGGCGGCACGGGAGCCGGGCCGCGTTTGGAGGGAACGGTCAACACCATCAGCGTCTGCCCATCGGGCATCCATTGAATGGGCGATAGGATGGTCTCGTTCAAGGCAATGCCGTCGATCTTACGCGCCTTGGCGGCGACGACGTCACCCACCCACAGTTCGATGGCAGTGGGCGTGTATCGGGAGAAGGCGAAGTGGGCGCCAGTCTGGCTCCAGACGGGGCTGCCTATCAACGAACCCGCGGGGAGGGCCACCACACGGTTATGGGCATTGCCCGCCATCGCCATGAGGGTGATGCCGGTGTAGGCGCCGGCGGCGTGGGGGCCATTGTTTACCGGGTTGATGCGCAAGCCAGCCAGCCGCAGCATGGGCTGCGCCAGCGTCGCGATGGAGGGGTAGCGCAGTCGCTCCAACAGCAGCAGAACATCCTTGCGCGGGCTGACAGAGACCGCCGGAGGTAGCGGCGCATGCAAGACGTCCAGGATTTCCTGAGAGGGCTTTTGGTAAGCCACCTGCCCCATCATGCTGGACATGAGCACCAAGACCCCCGCAAGTAAACCACTCGCGCGAACCGCAAACCGAACTGGAAGCCGCATGTGGATCCTCCTTCTGAACGAAGTCCCGCGACCTGTGAGACTGGCGTCGGCATGACGCTAGGCCATCACCGGATGCGCGGTGCGCGCCCGTGCAACGGCTCGCTGGATGGCGTCGGCGATCTGCAATGTGGTGGCATCGTCGCCCAGTAGCACGCGGTGCGGCATCCAGAAGGCGTCCTTCACGCAAGCCAGGGCGTTGGGGGCGTCCATCACCCGACAGGGGATCTGCTGGTAGAGCGGGTTCTGGAACAGCGCGTGCGGATAGAAGGGCGTAACCGGGATTCCCTCGTGCCCCAGAGCCTGGCAGAAGGCGTCACGCGAAGCGCCCAGCGCCTGTGCATCCACCCGCCCCAACACCAGATACCAACAGTTGCGATTCACCGCCTCAGGAACATCCTGCCAATGGATACCCGGGACATCCTTGAGCGCGTCCAGCAGCAGGGCGGCATTGCGGGTACGCTGCTCAATTTGGGCATCCAACTGATCCAACTGCGCCATCAGTACCGCCACCTGCAAGGCGCTGATGCGCAGATTGCTACCCAGTTCGAAGTGGGCGAAGAAGCTATGGCCGGGCAGACGACCCTGATTGGCGATGGAGCGGATGCGACCAGCGTACTGAGGGTCGTTCAGCGTCACCATGCCGCCTTCGCCCGCCGTGAGCACCTTGCTGTTCTGGAAGCTGAACGAAGCCGCGTGGCCAAGAGTGCCTGCGCGCCTGCCGCGCCACTCTGAGCCGTGGGCGTGGGCGGCGTCCTCAATCACGGTGAGGCCGCGCGCTTCCGCGATGGCGAGCAACCGATCCATGTCGGCGAAGGGTCCGCCAAAATGGACGATGATCATCGCCTTGGTTTTCGGAGACAGCGCCTGTTGAACACTGGCCGGATCCATGTTGAAGGAATAGGGCTCAATGTCCACGAAGACCGGAGTGGCCCCAACGCGGGAAACGGATGTGGCTGTCGATACGAAGGAAATCGACGGCACGATCACCTCGTCGCCGCAGCCGATGTCGGCCGCCTGGAGGGCGGTCTCCAGAGTTACAGTGCCGTTCATCATGGCAATGCCGTGGGCGCATTGCTGATACCGGGCGAAGCGCTCTTCGAACTCGCCCACCATGGGGTGAAAACCGCCCCATTGCGGGCTCTCCAGCACTTGTCGCAAATAGTCGAGTGAGGTTTCGGTATGAATCGGCCAGTCCGGGACGCGCATCCTCTTTACTGTATCGAAGAACGCGAAGCGATCGGAGCCGTATGTCCGCCCTTAAAGAACACGCTGCCACGTTGGAGACCCACGAGTTCCAGATGGGCAAAGCGCGCGGTCGCCTTGCCGTCACGATGGACCTGCTGACGGATGCGCTGGTGCTTGCGGGCCAGCATGGCGTCTATGTGCAGACGCAGACCAAGAGCCAGAAGATGCCCATGGACATCCGCATGATGATCAAGAACATTGAAGACGCCAAGGAACTGGTCTTCAGCGTGATTGAGGAGCTGAAGGCGGAGCGGGCAGCCGCCTCCGCGACGCCGGAATAGCGCCGTCAACACCGGTCCACGACGGACTGTGAGGCAGCGTAGCCGGGCCAGGTTTACTCCTCCGTCTTGAAGAGAATGGCCACCAGTTCATTTCCGCCGAATGCGGTCTGCGCGACGGTGAGGCCCACCAAGCCAAAGCCATCCTTGCCCACGGTATTCAGTTCCTTTTCCATCGTGGATGTCTTGGATGTGGCCTGCAACTGGTAGTGATAGCGAAGGGGAGGCGCGGCCTTGTCCAGTTCCAGAATCACCGCGACTTCACGCCCGCCAAAGGTGCTGTTGAAGACGGTCTGCCCGCAATAGCGAAACCCTTCCGCACCCACCTGGTTGAGTTCCTTCTGCATGGTGGAGGTCTTGTTGGTCGCCAGCAGTCTGTAACGGCGTCCAGACTCCTTGGTGGGATCCTTCATCATGACGACCACAGTTTCGTTGCCGCCGAATGCGGTCTCCCCGCCCATTGTGGCGGCGAAGACGAAGCCCGCGGCGGCGGCCTCGTTCATTTCGCGCTCCATCGTTGACGTCTTCGTCGTGGCAAGCAGCCGGTACTCAAACTTCTGGCCTTGAGCGGGCAGGGCGGCCACGGTGGCCAGCAGGAACGCGAACAAGCAGACGATACGCATGCGAACAATCCTCTCAAGCAACTTCGATTCAGATGAAATGGCCGGGCGAGCCCTGGGGGATCTCGCGTGGGGCCAGGTTGCTGCCAGCGCGCACGGAGGCAGCTATTCCTATAAACGCAAACGAAGGCGATTCCGGCTCGAAGACGAACCGCAGATCGCGACTGCTGGCGCACCAGAAGGGGTTCGCGGAGCAGTACCGGCAACAAGCAGCCTGGGTGACGGCAGTGGCGGCAGAATGCGGTGGTATGTCATGCGGCAAACGGCAGCGATAGCATGTAGGGGAGATGCTTGCGGGGCCAGCGAGGTTCCCGCCCCCTGAGGAACGCTGCTGGAGAACTTTGCCGTGATGACGATTGCCAATCCCATAACCCGCACGCTGGGCCGCCGGAGCTTTCTGGGCGCCAGCGCCTTTGCCGCCGCCAGCTATCAGCGCATCCTTGGAGCCAACGATCGTCTGGGGGTTGCGAATGTCGGTTGCGGGCGACGCAACCTGCTGAAGGAGATCCTGGCCATCCGCGTGGACGCCGCAGCCGATGTGGTGGCGGTGTGCGACACGTGGCGACAGAAGCGTGAAGCGGCGGTGGAACAAGTCAAGGAGGCCGCTGGCATGACGCCCTTCGCCACCGCGCGCCTGGCCGACGTGCTTGCGCGCAAGGATGTGGACGCGGTGGTGATTGGCACGCCCGATCACCTGCATTGCTCCCAACTGATTGAGGCAGTGCAAGCGGGCAAAGATGTCTACGTGGAGAAGCCGCTGGCCATGAATATGGAGGAGCTGGTGCGCGCCTATGACGCTGTCAAGCAGTCCGGTCGCGTTGTCCAGGTTGGCACGCAGATGCGCAGCTATCCACAATCGGGGCCGGTGCGGGACGCGCTGGCGCAGGGCGCCCTGGGCAAGGTACTGAAGATAGAGCAGGTGCGCAATGGCTACAAGCCCTATTGGATTGGCTATGGCGGCGATTCCTATCGGGACAACCCGCCCGCCCGCGAGGATGTCGATTGGGAGGCCTTTCTGTTGGCCGACACCGGGCGCCCCTTCAATCCTGTGCAATACCGGGACTGGTATGGTTACCGGGAGTTCAGCCTGGGTCCGCAGACCAACCTGATGGTGCACTTTATTGATCTGGTGCACTTCGTCAACGGCCTGCAATTCCCGCGATACGCAGTCTCATTGGGCGGCACGTTCCGGTGGAAAACGGAGGGCTACGACGTACCGGATTCCGTGGAGGTGGCCTATGAGTATCCGGAAGGATTCCTGGTGCGTTATGCCACCACGTTTGGCAACGCCGCGGGCAACTACGCCAAGTGGTTCGGGACGCGGGGTACGTTGGACGCGAAGAATCTCAACCCGCGCAACACCTGGGAGATGACCGGCGACGGCTCCGGCGAACCGGACAGGCCGACGACGGCGCTTCCGTTTCCGCCCCGCGAAACCAAACCGCACATGCAGGACTTCCTTGACTGCGTAAGGACGCGACAGCAACCCATTGCGCCCATCGAAGCAGGATACTCGCATTCGGTGGCCGTGCTGATGGCGGATGAGGCCATGCGGCAGGGACGACGCTTCAGCTACAACCACCAGCAGCGGCGCCTGTTGCCCGCGTAGGGCACCCGGGCTTCCGGCAGCGCCCTGACCGGTGCCCTTAGGAGTTATCGGGCGTCGCCACGGACTGATGGTCAGCCCGGATCGCGTCCGCCAGTTCATTGCCGAATTCCGGCAAGGCGGAGAGCACACGCGCCCAATTCGGAATGAGCGACGTACCCAGGGGATCGCCCATGTAGGACTCGGCCGCATCGCGCAGACTCTGGGCGAAGACGTGGACGGTGTGCTCCTCGGAATCACGGTCGAACTGAAGCCCATTCAACATGGCGTCGGCATAGTAGCGGGCGATCATGTCTTCGGCGATGCGGACGTAGCGGGTTTGCAGGGTGCGGAAGTGCTCTTTGGTGAAGACAACGCCCTCGCCGCCCAGGGTGCGGAAGAGGCTCTTGGCAATGTCGGTGCTCATGCGACGTAGGCCTTTGGTGGGGTCGTCCTCGCTGAGAATCTGGTGCTTATGGTCGTAGTTGTCGGCGAGGTCCACCTGGCAGACGCGACTGGTGGCGCGATTGCGGAATACTTCTGCCAAGACGCCCACCTCCAGGCCCCAATCGCCGGGAATGCGATTCATGCGGGCGAGGCTGCTGCGCATGGCGAATTCGCCCGCCAGGGGATAGCGGAAGCTATCAATAAAGCGGAGGAAGGGATTCCCCACGGCGAGGCTTTCCATGGCGCGGACGACAGGAGTCATGAAGAGACGGGTGACACGCCCCTGCATACGGTCGCTGACGCGGGCATAGAAGCCTTTACAGAATTCGAAGCCGAAATTGGTATTGACGATGGGATAGCAGAGGCGGGCGACGAACTCGCGATCATAGTTCAGGATGTCGCAATCGTGCAGAGCAATGACATCGATGTTGCCCTTGGCCAGCAGGTAGCCATAGGCCAGCCAGCAACTGCGCCCCTTGCCGTCGTCACCGGGCGACAGCCGATTCTCGTTCAGCTTTCCGATGAGCGCTTGTACCCGAGGGCTGTCCACCCAGAGGAAAGTGACCGGATAGGGAAAGTCCTTGAAGAAGGAGTAGGCGCGCTGATACTGCTGCGCGTCGGCGCGGGCGAGCACGAGAACAATTTCGCGGATGAACTTTACTTGGCGCAGTTCCGACACGATTTGCGCCATCGAGGGCGTCTCGAATTCGGAATACAGCGCGGGCAGCACCAGCCCCACGCGCGACTGCTCAGCAAACTGATTCATGTCGCGCTGAAGACGGTCAAAGTCCTTGTGGCGTAACCGGTGGAGCGTGGCGACAATTCCGGTTTGATAGAAATCTGCCATTGGGGATCCTTCCACCGCGCCAGGGTACAGATTGCCCGGCCGTGGCCAGGAGGAAAGACCGGAGTTGCGAGGCAACCGATGGCTGGGGCGGTACTTCCAGCCTGACATCCAGGCCGAGGCGGTGCAACCCTCGGTGGCTCAGGAAGGGATCCGGAAAGACAGCCTACCAAGGGTTGCCCGCGGGGGCCAATCTATTTTTTGAACGCCTGCGGGATATTCACTTTGCCCGGTTGCGCGCCAGCCTTGACCACCACCGGGGCGGGCACATTCGTAAAGGCTGTCTTGGCGCCGCGAGTGGACATAAACAACTGCTTGATACTTTCGATTTCGTAGATGCCCCCATCCTCCAACATGAATTGAGGGGACTTGGAGATATCCTTCACGGGTATTCCCGCCTGATAGGGAATTCCTCCCGTGCCTGCAGATGTCAGTGCCCCACTTTGGGCAATCTCTTCTAAATGAGATTTCAAACTACCGTAGGCCATGACGCCCAGCATAAGCGTCAATGCTTGTGGTTCATGCAGCCAGCGGAACTTGGTAATGACAATGAGGTGACCTACATTTCCAGAGTTCGTGGAATAGTGGACACGAACGACATCGAAACAGGCAAGATGATCCGCCCAGCCCAAGGGAGCCTTCAACGCATACTCAGGAAACTCAGATCCAACCTGGAGCGCTTGCGTGTTGTACACCCCTTGGCCCTTGATGACATAGATCTGGGTTCGGCTTGCCAGCAGCGAACGCTCAGGCCGGTCCACCGAATACTTGCCGCTCTGTTGGGAGTTCTGATGCGTCTGGACCTGCTGGTCAAACGCCTTGGCGCGTGCCAGCACGTTGGAAGCGGCCACTACCTGTGGCGCCTGAACGACTTTCTTGCAGATGACGATGGAGGAGCCGACGGCCCCTGGGTTGCTTGCCAGCAAGTCGTCCAGCAGCGGAAACTTGGTTGCCACCAGAAATTGCGGAGTGACGCTGACGGCGGAAAAGAGGCAGTTATCCGCGTTCGTTCCCTTGCGGAACCACACCTTGCTGCGATTGGCGGAGTCGCTGAAGGGGTGCCATTCCTTGGACATGTTGCGCTGCTCCCGCAGGCCCTGAAGCCGGGTCTGCGGCACCGTTCCGTTGTCCTGCTTGATGCGCTCCGGGCCTCGACTGTCCCCGCGAAACAGCACATTCACATTGAAGTCTCGCTGTGTGGTGTTTTCCAGGTTCTTCAGCATGTGATCGAAGAGCTCGTCGCGGGTGAGGCTGTCACGAAGAGCGAAGGATTGAAAACCCAGTTGCA
Organism: Bryobacterales bacterium; assembly: GCA_025456495.1. Classification (GTDB taxonomy): domain Bacteria; phylum Acidobacteriota; class Terriglobia; order Bryobacterales; family Bryobacteraceae; genus JACTMJ01. Next base: position 7,133 of record JALOKO010000120.1, read on the forward strand.
GCATCTCCGTAAACAGGGCCTTCTTGTTCGCAACGTTCCCTTCCGTCCTGAAGGAGCCATCGTCATCGACGACGGCAAGAATGAATTTCGGCTTCTGGGCGCGCGGAACTTCCCGGAAAAAGTAGTTATACCAATAGCCGAAGCTATATTCTACTACCTTGTCTTTGCCTGTAATGGGATACGGACCGTCATACAGCGCCGTTGTAATCCCGGCCCTGGCTTCCTTGATGAGTGCTGAGCGTAGGTGTAGATCGTCAACGTCGACCGGCATGAAATCCTCTCTCGCACCCGCGTGCTGGCTCCGGGTAGAGGCGCGGGAAGGAACTCCCGCGCCTTGCACTACTAGCGAATGAAGCGCCAGCCCTCACGGAAATCGGTCATGCGGAATCTGACTCCCCCCATCACTCCGCGCTTGCAATGGGGTAAACCGTGCCCGGTGGAGACGGGCAGCGCGCCCTCCATCTGCTTGCGGGTTGCCATTTATCGGGTTGCGGGTTGGACGAGCGGCCCGGGGATGCCTGCGTCGGGGTGCGGTTGCAGGTACTCCGGCAACCTGGCGCTTTGCGGGGCAGGGATCGGTTCGGGCTTGCCGGAAGCTAGGTCGAGGATAGAAAGGTCAATGGATTCCCGATCAACGGCTCGCCCAAGGAAAAAGCCAAGCACAGGGCCGCCCAGGAAGCCGATGCCGCCCCCGATGTTCTGCTCGCCACCGCCCAGGATTGTGCCGATGTACCCGCCGGCGAAGAATCCGATGAACGATCCCGCGATGCGGCCCGAGACCTTAGAGGGATCCTTAATGACACGGATGCGCCGCAATTGGCCGCGCTCCACGCGCACGATGGAGTTCTTGGCTTGAAGTCCTCGGGGCTTGGCGCCGCTGACTGCCAGCCGAAGCCCCAACTCATCCTGGCTCAAGAGGTTGCCCCTCAACTGCTCACCAGTGCGGGTATCCACGGTCATCGTGCGCCCGGCGACCACGGCTTGTAGGTCAGCCCAGGAAATTGTTAACGCGTCAGCGCCCTGGCAGAGCACCATGGGGCCAACTAATCGGATGAGCACTATCAACAAGATAGAGATACGCATGGAAAATCTCCTTGGTGGAATTGTGTACTGAAAATGCTACACCAGCATCTGAAATTGATCCGACGGCTTCCGGATGGGTGTGAATGGGGAAAAGTGCGTATCGAATGGCGCTGAGGCTCAGGCCGGACCGCGACTGAGGCTGCCCGCGTCCGGTTGCAAGCATCGTGTTGCTTGCCTTTAGCTGCGACACGTCATAAGCTGTGCGCATGACACGTCGGGATTGGATTCACCAGACCATTGCAACCGGAACACTGTTGGTGGGAGCCGAAGCGCGCACCTCAGCGGCACCGCTGAAGGGGCGCATCAAGCAAGGGGTGACGCGGGGCGTTTTCCGTCGTCCGGGCAACCCGATGACCTTCGATGAAATGTGTCGGATTTGCGCCGATTTGGGCGTGGTGGGTTTTGACCTGGTGGGTCCGAAGGATTTTCCCGTACTGAAGAAGTACGGACTGGTGCCCAGCATGGTCCCTGGTGGGAGCGGAATCAAGAAGGGGATCAACGACCCGGCGCAGCATGCCGAGATTGAGCCGCGCATGCGGGAGGCCATCCGCGAAGCTGCCGCGGCGAAGGCGCCCAATGTGATTGTGCTTTCCGGCGACCGCGAGGGCATTTCCGACCAGCAGGGGCTGGAGACCAGCGCCGCCTTCATGCGCAAGGTCATGCCACAGGCGGAAGACGCCGGGGTGACGATGTGCATTGAGCTGCTGAACAGCAAGGTGGATCACCCCGGATATATGTGCGACCGTACCGCATGGGGCGTGGAGTTGTGCAAGGCGATTGGTAGCCCGCGATTCAAATTGCTGTATGACATCTACCACATGCAGATTATGGAAGGGGATATCATCCGCACCATCAAGGAGAATATCCAGTACATCGGCCACTTCCACACGGCGGGGAATCCGGGCAGGAACGAGTTTGACGAGACGCAGGAACTGAACTATCGCCCGATTATCCAGGCAATCGTGGATACGGGGTTCAGCGGATTCTTATCCCACGAATATGGGGCGAAGAAAGACCCGGTGCTGAGCCTGAAGAAATCGTTGGAAATCTGCGACGTGTAGCGATCAGGCGGTGGAACCATCGCTGGAGGCGACGCCTACCCCGCTGGAGGCGGCTTTTTCGTCGTCCACCCCAAGCATCTTCAGAACGGAGAGACGGCGGCGGCGTGCGCGCTCCTTCGACGGGATAGACATCCAGCGGAAAAGCCAGAAGATCAGGATGATGTTGGCGCCTAGGGCCAGAGCAATCAGGGCGACTCCCAAGGTTCCCAGCTTGGCGCTGCCCGTGGCGGCGATGACGCCAGCATTGATGGAACTCACGGCGATGGACAGGGCAAGGTATAGCAGGCGGCGCCGCGCGATCTCGTGCCGTACTTTCTGGTCGCTCCAATCTTGCATGCCGGTCTCCATCGCGTCTGTACCCGCCGGGCGAAATTTCGCTGTCCTCATTTTGTCAGTAAACGACCGTAACGAATCAAGAAGAAAAGGCGAAGCGGTAAGCCTTACTCTGAAGACTGAGGCTTCTGCCAAGTAAGCGTCCTACGCGTGAAAAGCCTGTCGCGTCTGGAAAGGGTTTGGCTGGGGGCACACCTTTTTTTGACCCTGCCGGGGCTGCTTGGAGACAATGAGGGGTTGCGCTTGAGAAGTGGGCTCCCGGAAAAGTGCCTGGATGCGACTGAGCGGGACGGGACGGAATCCATCCATTTATGCTCGAACACATTGTGGTGCATGGGGCGCGGACGCACAACCTGGCGGATATCAGCGTGCGGATTCCACGGAATCAGCTCACCGTAATCACGGGTTTGAGCGGGTCTGGCAAGTCCTCGCTGGCGTTCGACACCATCTACGCGGAGGGGCAGCGGCGCTATGTGGAAACGCTATCGCCCTATGCGCGGCAGTTTCTTGACCAGATGGAGAGGCCGGACGTGGACTCAATCGACGGGCTGAGTCCGGCGATTTCCATTGAACAAAAGACCACTTCGCGAAGCCCGCGGTCCACGGTGGGCACGATTACCGAAATCTACGATTATCTCCGCCTGCTGTATAGCTCTATTGGCGTCGCGCACGATCCTGAGACTGGTGAGGAACTGCGTCACTATACCGTGGAACGGGTAATGGAAGAGGTGCAAGCCGATTTTGCGGGCAGCAAGCTGGCGGTGCTGGCTCCCATCGTCAAGGGCCGCAAAGGCATTTATCGCAAAGAGATGGAAGACCTGGTGGCCGCGGGCTATCTGAAGGCGCGCATCGACGGGGAGATTCGATCTCTGGAAGAACCCATCCAACTGGAGCGCCAGAAGCAGCACACCATTGAGGCGGTGGTGGATAGGCTACAGGTAAAGTCCGGCGCGGAAGGGCGACTGGAAGGATCTCTGCGCGCCGCCCTGAAGTTGTCCAAGGGCATGGTGCAGGTGCTGGCCGAAAACGGAGAGGAGCGCAGCTACACGATTGGCTCTGGGAGTACGGCTGGCTCTGGGAGTACGGCTGGCGCTGGGAGTACGGCTGGCGCTGGGAGTACGGCTGGCGGGGGAAGTTCGGCTGGCAGGCGCTTTCAGGAGATTGAGCCACGGTCATTTTCCTTCAACAGCCCGTATGGGGCTTGTGAGACCTGTAACGGGTTGGGCAGTCTGTGGACTTTTGACCCGGACAAGGTGATTGGCGATCCATCGAAGCCCCTGCTGGATGGGGGGCTGACGGCTGGGGCGGGATCCGCGCTGATGAACCAGCGGATTGGCAACGCCGTGTTGAAGCTGGACCTGGATCTGTCGAAGCCGTGGGAGGACTACCCGGCCAAGCTTCGTCAGACGCTGTTGTACGGGGGTCGGGGCTGGGTGGGCATTGTCCCCACCTTGGATGAGATCTTTGAGGACGCCTACGAGGACTATCGCAATTGGCTGATGGACTTCAAAAGCGCGACGGTGTGCCCTGCGTGCCACGGGAAACGGCTGAAGCCGGAAAGCCTGGCGGTGACGGTGAAAGGGATATCGATTGACCAATTCACTGACAGCAGCGTGAAGCGGGCGCTGGAGCTGGCGCGGGGCTGGAAGCTGACTGAGAGGGAATCGCAGATCGCGGGACGAGTGCTGGAGGAAATCTGCAACCGGCTGGAATTCCTGATGGCCGTGGGATTGGACTATCTGAGCCTGTCACGGTCAGCGGCGACGATTTCAGGCGGAGAGGCGCAGCGCATCCGGCTGGCGACGCAGATTGGAAGCAAATTGCGCGGGGTGCTGTACGTGCTGGACGAGCCCTCCATCGGGTTGCATCCGCGGGACAACCTGCGGCTGCTGCGGACACTGATGCACTTGCGCGACCTGGGCAATACCGTGATTGTGGTGGAGCACGACCAGGAAACAATTGAGCAGGCAGACCACGTGGTGGACCTGGGGCCGGGTGCGGGACGGCTGGGCGGGCACGTGGTGGCTGAGGGAACGCCGGCGGAGGTGGCGCGGCATCCGGCATCGCTAACCGGGGCCTATCTGTCGCACCGCAAGCGGATTGAAGTGCCTACCGCGCGACGCGCAGGCAATGGCAAGCGGCTCACCGTACACGGGGCAAGGGAGCACAACCTGAAGAACGTGACCGTGGAGTTTCCGCTGGGAACCTTGTGTCTGGTAACCGGGGTTTCAGGAAGCGGGAAGTCCACCCTGGTGAACGACATCCTTTACCGGGCGCTGGCGCAGGAGGTTTGGGGATCGAAGGCGGCGCCCGGCGCGCACGACCGCATCACCGGGCTGGAGCATATCGACAAGGTGATTGAGATTGACCAATCGCCGATTGGTCGAACACCTCGATCGAATCCCGCCACCTACACGGGCGCGTTCACCGCCATCCGGGAACTGTATGCGATGCTTCCGGATTCGCGCGAGCGCGGCTATCGGGCCGGGCGCTTTAGCTTCAACGTGAAGGGCGGACGCTGCGAAGCCTGCGGGGGTGACGGGCTGAAGCGGATCGAGATGAACTTCCTGCCAGACGTTTACGTGACCTGCGACGGGTGCAAGGGTCGGCGGTATAACCAGGAAACGCTGGAAGTGAAGTACAAAGGTCACTCGATTGCGGATCTGCTGGACAGCACCATCGAGGACGCGCTTTCGGTGTTGCGGAACCTGCCGCAAATTGAGCCGAAGTTGCAGACGTTGGTGGATGTCGGGTTGGGCTATGTGCATTTGGGGCAATCCTCCACCACCCTTTCCGGAGGCGAAGCGCAGCGGATCAAACTGGCGCGGGAACTCAGCAAGCGGCAGACAGGCAAGACGGTGTACATCCTGGATGAACCCACGACGGGCTTGCATTTTGAGGATGTACGGAAACTGCTGGATGTGCTTCACCAGTTGACCGATAAGGGAAACTCAGTGATTGTGATTGAGCACAACCTGGATATGATCAAAGCTGCGGATTGGGTTGTGGATATGGGTCCGGAAGGCGGCGAGGGCGGAGGCGACGTGGTGATCCAGGGAACTCCCGAAGACATCATGCGCTGCCGGAAGTCAGCAACCGGTGAGGCGCTGCGGCGTTTCCTGGCGGCCGAACGGGTGGCCTAAGCGACCTAAAGGGAAGGTCGCACGGGGAACAGGGAATCAGCAAGGCTTACATGCAGGACGATTACGAACAGCAAGGGCGAGACTCCGGCGCGGATGGCGAGGCGCTGGCCACGGATTTCCCACAACAGGCTGCCCTTCCCAAGGAAACCGCCGACAACGCGTTGCCACCAGATGAGTATCCGTTCTGGGGATGGCTGGATGCCGCGCTGTTCGCTGTGGTGCTGGTGTTCGCGCTGGTGGTGACGATCCTGATGGGAACCGGCGTGTATGCCGTGGGTTTGGTCCCGATGGCGCCGGCCTTGATTCTTGCGCAGGGAGTGGGCATGGGCGTCGCCCTGTTTATGCTGTCGCGCCTGTTGCGGTACCGCTATGGAGTGGGATTGCGCGAAGCGCTGCAACTGAAGCCACCACAGCGGGTTCTGCTTTACTGCGGACTTGGCGCCGGCACGGCCATCCTGGTTTCGGTGCTTGGCTTCGTGCTGAGGATTTCCGAATTGGAGAATCCGATGAAGGACTTCATCCGCACCGATCTTGACCTGCTGGTGGTGGCAATTGGCGCCACCACGTTCGGCCCGCTATTTGAAGAAATGATCTTTCGCGGCTTCCTGCAACCGCTTGTTGGGAAGCTGGTGGGAATGGCGGCCGGCGTGATGGCCACTGCCCTGCTGTTCGCCGTCATCCACGGGCCGCAGTACGGCTGGCACTGGCAGCATCTGATGGTGATTACCACCGCAGGCGTGGTGTTCGGGGTGATCCGTTGGCGGACAGCCTCCACCACGGCCGCCACGCTGGCTCACTGCACCTACAACCTGTTCGTGGTGATTGGCGCGTTCGTCCAGCGGTCGCAGGAAATGGGCGGCTGATGGCGGTTTGCGTCGCCGCGGTGCCGCGGGCGGCTATTCCTGATTGTCCTTGTACTCTTCCAGCCAGGCCATCTGGATGGCTTCCAGCTTGCCCTCGGACGAGGCCATGGGGTCGTCGTCGAAGTCTTCCAGTTCCGTGATCCACTTGTGCATGTCGGTAAAGCGGACCTGCAGCGGATCCTGCTCCGGGTTGGCCTCATAGAGGGCGTAGGCGATGTCGTCGATGTGGTCCCAGGTGAGTCCCATTAGATTTGCGTTCCTTTCAGCGCAGTGCCGACCGCGGTGTTCACCATGGATTCGGCAAGGGTCATGGTGGCGTCGTTCAGTTCGTCAATCTTCTTGCGGATGAGGTTGTGGTCGTCGGAGTGATAGACGGTAAGCAACTCGTTGTGCTTGCGGTCAATGACGGCGAGCTCTTCGTCGCTCAGGGCAGTCCAGGCGGGGTTGGTGCGGGCCTTGTCCAAAGCCAGCAGGATGCGATCTGCTTCCACGCGCGCCTCGCGGACCTGACGCTCCTTCAGATCCGCCTCTGCTTTCTCGTAGGCCTCTTCGATCATTGCCTCCACTTGAGCGTCCGTGAGGCCGTAGGAGGGCTTCACCTCAACCGCCTGTTCTTTGCCCGTACGCTGATCGCGGGCGCTGACGTTGAGGATGCCGTTGGCGTCGATGGTGAAGCGCACCTCAATCTTGGCCAGGCCGGCGGGTAGGGGATCGATATCCTTGAGGTCAAAGCGGGCCAGGCTGCGACAGTCGCGGACCATCTCGCGCTCACCTTGCAGGACGTGGATGAGGACGTTGCGCTGCCCGTCCACCGCCGTGGTGAAGGTTTCGGCTGCGCTGGCGGGGATGGTGGTGTTGCGATGGATGAGCTTGGCCACGACGCCGCCCATGGTTTCGATGCCCAGGGACAGGGGTGTGACATCCAGCAGCAGTTTGTCTTCCACGGCGCCGGTGAGAATGCCGGCCTGGACGGCGGCGCCCAGGGCCACCACCTCATCGGGGTTGAGCTCAGTATGCGGTTTCGCGCGGAACAGCGTTTCCACGGCCTGGCGCACCATGGGGATGCGTGTGGATCCGCCCACCAGCACCACTTCGTCAATCTGCTCCGCACTGACGCCGGCGTCCTTCATGCACTGGCGGCAAGGACCAATCGTGCGCTCAATGATGGGGGCGATGAGTTGCTCAAACTGGGAACGGGTGAGGGTGCGCTGGTACTGGCGGCCATCCCATTCGAAGCCGATGGATACTTCCGGGGCGAAGGACAGCGACTCCTTGGCACGAATCACCGCCTGCCGCAAGCGCTGCGCCAGTTGGGTGTGCGCGCCAAGCTGGCTGGCGTCGAAGCCCCACTCGCTGGCGATGTCCTCAATGGCGATGGCCAGCAGCAGGTTGTCGATGTCGTCGCCACCCAGGTGCGTATCGCCATTGGTGGCAAGGACTTCGAAGATGCCATCGTGCAGGCGGAGAATGGAGATGTCGAAGGTGCCGCCGCCCAGGTCGTAGACGGCAATCACGCCCTGGTTGCGTTTGTCCAAGCCGTAGGCCAGGCTGGCTGCCGTGGGCTCATTCACCAGACGCAGCACTTCCAACCCCGCCAGCCTACCGGCGTCGCGTGTGGCCTGACGCTGGGCGTCGTTGAAATAGGCAGGAACGGTGATGACCGCCTGGGTAACCGCCTGTCCAAGAGCCTCCTCGGCATTCCGCTTCAGTTGCAGCAGAATCTGCGCGGATACCTCCGGCGGGGTGAGCACCTTCGGCCCTAACTTCAGACGCAGGGTCGCATCCTGATCCGGGGCCAAATGGAAGGGGAAGAGTTTGAGTTCCTCGGAGACATCGCCGATCCCGCGGCCCATCAGGCGCTTGACGGAATAGATGGCGTCTTCAGGCGTCTGGATAAGGACATCGCGGGCGGCGTTGCCTACCTGGAAGCCCTCGGTCTGGCTGAAGGCGACGATGCTGGGGACAATGCGCTCGCCGTTGGGCCCCTCCAGGATTTCGGGCGCCGTCAGACCCATGTGCGCCACCAGGCTGTTGGTAGTGCCAAGGTCAATGCCAATGACTGCGTCGCGGGAGTCTTCGAACTCGATCTGAAAAAGATTGTCCATGGTGGTGTGGGGCGGCTCAGGGCGATGAGGCCAAGAGTCTGCAATCGGATTCCGAACCCGATGCTGTTACCAGTCTATGCGGAGAGCACGGCCTCGACATCCCTAACGAGATTTTGGATGTAACGACGGCGGTTCAGGATGGCGCGGATTTCCGCCAGAGTGTCTCGTGAATGCTGGGAGTCCCAGACCGAGAACAGCCGCTGGAGCCCCGAGTCGCACTCGTCGCGCATTGCCAGGAAGCGGGCCTGAGCCTCCTGCAGTTGGGGTCGCGCTTCGTCGTCACCGCTGCGAAGTTCGTCCAAGGCCAGGTTGAGCTCGAACACTTCCTCCAGCGGCCGTGGCGAGTGAGCACGTACTCGGCGCGTGGAAGGGGGTCGCGCAAGGTACGGTAGGCGTCGTTGAGGATGCTGCTGGCGCGCAGGGAATCAGCGCGGTCCTGTGCCGAGGCGCGAGCGAACCGGTCAGGGTGGAGCAGGCGGCTGCGCTCGTAGAAGGCTTTCTGCAGGGCTATGGCGTCCACCGCCAGATGCTCATGCAGGCCAAAGAAGGCAAAGTAATCCGGTTGGGCGACATCCAACTGCCGAAGGATCTCTGGCGGCAACTGCGCGCTGGCCTGGATGGGGGCGGACATGAAGACTACGCGGTGAAGCTGGTGCCGCAGCCGCAGGCTTTCTTGGCATTGGGATTCTCAAACGCAAAGCCGGATTGCATCAGGCTTTCCTTGTAATCCAGAATCATGCCCTTGAGATAAATCATGCTCTTGGGATCGACGAAGATCCGCACATCGTCGAAGGTAAGCACGTGATCGCGCGACCGCTCCTTGGCATCGAACTTGAACTGATAGCTGAGCCCGGAACAGCCTCCCCCAAGTACGCCAAGGCGCAAGCCTCCCTGTACGTTGTTCTTGGCGAAGATCTCGCGGATTTTGTCCACCGCCTTCGGAGTGACATCGATGGAGTCAACCGGTTGGGCGACTTCCTGGGCGAGGGGTGCAAGACCGTGCGGGAGGGATGCCGTGGGGGCATCCGCATTCGGATTCGAGGCTGGATTGGATTCCAGTTGCTGCAGTTCAACCATGGTGCGTTCCCATTCTGTAAGGGTGAGGCCGGCCAGGACACTTAGCCGAAGCGGGTAGGCTTGGCTGAGGCCCTGACCGGCCGGTTTCAAGACACGGACAGCCCCGAGAGGGACGGTCTAGGCGTGGACGGCTTCTTCGGCTTCCGCCAAACCGGCCTTCACCTTGTAATCGTGGATGGCGGCCTTGATGGCGTCCTCGGCAAGCACGGAGCAGTGGATCTTCACCGGGGGCAGGGCCAGTTCGTTAACGATGTCGGTGTTCTTGATGGCCAGCGCTTCGTCCACGTTCTTGCCCTTCAGCCACTCGGTGGCGAGGGAGGAACTGGCGATGGCGCTGCCACAGCCGAAGGTCTTGAACTTGGCATCTTCAATGATGCCGGTTTCGGGATTTACCTTCACCTGCAACTTCATGACGTCGCCACACTCGGGAGCGCCCACCATGCCGGTGCCCACGGAGGGATCCTTCTTATCGAGGGAACCCACGTTGCGGGGATTGTTGTAGTGATCGAGAACCTTGTCGGAATAAGCCATTGTCTTCTTCTCTCCTGAACCGAAAGGGTTTCTTCCCTCAAGAATTGATTAATGCGCAGCCCATTGAATGGTGTTGAGGTCGACGCCCTCCTTCACCAATTCGTAGAGCGGCGAAAGTTCGCGCAGCTTCAGCACCACCTGAATGATCTTTTCGGCGGCGTAATCGACCTCTTCCGGCGTGGTGAAACGGCCGAGACCGAAGCGAATGGAGCTATGGGCGAGATCGTCGCCGGCCCCAAGCGCCTTCAGGACGTAGCTGGGTTCCAAGGTAGCCGAGGTACAGGCCGAGCCGCTGGAGACCGCGATGTCGTTGATGCCCATCAGGAGGCTTTCGCCCTCCACGTAGGCAAAGCTGATGTTGAGGTTGTGGGGGAGGCGATGCTCCATGGTGCCATTGATGTAGACTTCGTCGAGCTCGGCGAAAATGCGGTCCTTCAGGCGGTCGCGGAGTGCGCCCAGGCGCTCCGCCTCACCCGCCATCTCCTTGGCGCAAAGGGCGCACGCTTCGCCCAGGCCAACGATTCCGGGAACATTCAACGTACCGGACCGCATGCCGCGCTCGTGGCCGCCACCGTCCATCTGGGCGGTAAGCTGCACACGGGGGCTCTTGCGCCGCACGTACAGCACGCCGCAGCCCTTCGGGCCATAGATCTTGTGGCCGGTAAAGGAGAGCAGGTCGATGTTGTCGGCAAGGACATTCACCGGGATTTTGCCGACGGCCTGTGTGGCGTCGGTGTGGAGCAGGACGCCGCGTTCCTTACAAATGGCGCCGATTTCCTTCATGGGCTGAATGACGCCAATCTCGTTGTTAGCGTACATGACGCTCACCAGGATGGTCTTGTCGGTGATGGCCTCACGCAACATATCCAGATCCACCAGGCCGTCCGGCTTCACCGGCAGATAGGTGACCTTGCAGCCCTGCTTTTCCAGACGCTTGCAGGCATCCAGGATGGCCTTGTGTTCCGTTGCGGCGGTAATGATGTGATTGCCGCGCTCAGCGTACATCTCCGCGACACCCTTCAGCGCAAGGTTATTGCTTTCCGTGGCGCCGCTGGTGAAGACGATTTCCTTCTTGTTGGCGCCGATGATCTCCGCACACTGGGTGCGGGCCTTTTCGACAGCCTCTTCGGCTTCCCAGCCAAAGCTATGGTTGCGGCTGGCGGCGTTGCCGAAGCGCGCGCCAAAAAACGGCAGCATGGCTTCGAGCACCCGGGGATCCATCGGCGTCGTGGAATGATTGTCGAGATAAATGGGCGTTTGCATGGGTGACTGTCAGGACCTCACAAGTTCTTCAAGGGAAACGAATTGGTGCCCACCGTGGGACGCGGAAGCCGGTGCGCCGCCGGTGGGGATATCTCCGCTGGAGATATCGGCGATCGTGATGCTGCTGAGCAGGTTGCTGATGGCTTCATGCACCTTACGCAAGGGCTCGCGCACGGTGCAGTTGTTGGTGTGGTCACACTCCTGATCGTCGTGAAAGCAGGAGGTGAGAATCACGGGTCCGTCAATGGTGTGGATCACGTCCAGCACGCTCATCTCATGGGACGGGCGGGCCAGCCGGTATCCGCCGTTGGTTCCCTGCAGGGACTCCAGGAATCCGCTGCGGGCCAACCGCTGCAGCACCTTCGACAGCAGAGGCAGCGGTACGCCATACTGCTCAGCGATCTGCTTGGCGCTGGAACTCGCCGTCGGATCGCCGGCCATGGCAAGGTGCCGCAGGGCGATGAGTCCGTAATCGGCCTTTTTGGTGAGTTTCAGCATACCAATTCGGGACCCTTTCGGTCCTACTTAAAATCATAACGACGGACGCGGACGCCGTCAAACGGATTTCGTAGGCTGTCCATACGATGAAACAGCGAGGGCCAGCGATTCGTCCAGTCGGCGCGGGAGCGAAAAATCTTCGGCTTGCAAATGAGA
>JALOKO010000121.1 GCA_025456495.1 Bryobacterales bacterium
TCGCGCCGCCACCCATGCTCACGCTCACCAGCAGGCGCCCTTTGCTGCGTGCCCGCGCCCGCAGCACCAGATCGTGCGCGCGATCGGTCATCATCAGCGGCTGCTGGTAGGCACGCACGTTGGCTTCGTTGACGATATCCAGAATCACGTTGGTGTAGCCATGATCCAGCACCCAATCCACCGTGTTGTCCAGCGCCGCCAGCACGCCCGCGTCGCCCTCCAGCCGCTCATCCTGCCCGAAGTAAAACACGTTCACCATCGACACCATGCCCAGTTCGTCGCTGCGGTCCAGAATGCGCTTCAGCCGGGCCATGTAGTCTTCGCGCAGGCTGCCATTGGCGGTGAAGGGGTTGTTTTCCCAGGGCTGCTGTTTGCTATAACCCTGCGGACTGCCGCCCTGCATCCCCACCACAAAGCACAGCATGCCGTGGGCCAGCCAGTTCGGCATGGCGTCCATGAACTCGCGGGTGTTGCGTTCCGGATCCCACTTGCCGGTATCCGGGTATGCCCAACGCCCCACGGTTTCCGGGTTGCGGTCATCGTAGATGCCTTGGATCATCCGCGAGTTCATCAGCAGTCCCTGCACCTTGTGCCCTTGCCAGATGCGGCCGGCATAGGTGGGCTTACCGTTAATCCAGAACTCGTCGCCGCGGATGGCCACCACGGTTTGCCTGCGTGGGCCAGCTCCGCCGCGCGGGCTACCCTGGGCGCCGCCGCGCGGGCTACCCTGGGCACCCGCCGCATCCTGGCTGCTGACGCCCAAGCCAGCCATGGAAACAAGCCCGCCGGAGAGAAGCGAACGTCGGTGCATGTGTCGGTCCTTTCGCTGGAACTGTCGCCGCCATGCTATCGCAGTCTGTGGCAACGAAGCCACCCGTGACGGTCAGCCCTCACTGTCCGCACTCATCCCCCATCCTGGCGCCGCACGCACCGGCGTTGGCGCTGCCTGGGACAATGGCATAGAATCGCCCTTTGGGCGCAACCCGACGAGGCAGCCGCCGAAGCGCAGGATTTTCATCTATGTCCCAACAGCACATCCTCTCCCTTGATGAGGGAACCAGCAGCGCCCGCGCCGCACTCTACAACCAGCAAGGCGCGCGGGTGGCCATCGCCAGCCGCGAGTTCGCGTCGCAGTATCCCCAGCCCGGCTGGGTTCAGCAGGATGCCAACGAGATCTGGCGGCTGCAGTTGGAGGCCGCCACTGAGGTGCTGCAGGCCTCGTGGGTAGATGCGCGGTCCGTGGCCGCCGTCGGCATCACCAATCAGCGCGAAACGCTGGTGGTCTGGGACCGTCACACAGGCCAACCCATCGCCCCCGCCATCGTCTGGCAATGTCGGCGCACCGCGGCCGCATGCGCCGCGTTGAACGCCGGGCCCGATCGCGATTGGATCGTGAAGCGCACCGGCCTGGTGATTGACCCTTACTTTACCGGCACCAAACTCCAGTGGCTCCTCGATCACATCCCCGACGCTCGCGCCCGTGGCGAAGCGGGCGACCTCCTGTTCGGCAACATCGACACCTGGCTCATCTGGAAACTCAGCGGCGGCAAGACCCACGTGACTGACCTCACGAATGCCTCGCGCACGCTGCTCATGGACCTCGCCACCGGCCAGTGGGACGCTGACCTGCTGCGTGTCTTCGACGTCCCGCCCGCGATGCTGCCCCGGATTGCCCGGTCTTCGGAAGTGGTGGGCGTCAGCAGCGGAGACATCCTGGGCGCTGAGATCCCCATCGCCGGGATTGCGGGTGACCAGCAGGCAGCCACCGCCGGGCAGGCTTGCTTTTCCCCCGGCATGATCAAGAACACCTATGGCACTGGCTGCTTCTGTCTGCTGCACACCGGCGGGCAACTCGTGCATTCGTCAAACCGCCTCATCACCACCCGCGCCGCCTCCCCGACTGCCCAGCCGCAGTATGCCCTGGAAGGCAGCGTCTTCGTGGCAGGCGCCGCCATTCAATGGTTACGCGATAGCCTGGGGATCCTACCCGCTGCCCCTGCCTCGCAGCACATGGCCCAAAGCGTGCCCGACGCCGCCGGTGTTTACTTTGTCCCCGCCTTTGTTGGCCTGGGCGCACCACACTGGGATGCTGACGCGCGCGGCGTCATCAGCGGCCTCACCCGCGGCGCCACCGCTGCCCACATCGTCCGCGCCGCGCTCGAGAGCATCGCCTTCCAGAGCAGGGAACTGGTGGACGCCCAAAGCGCCGATGCCGGCACGCCCATCACGGAAATGCGCGTGGATGGCGGCGCCGCGTCCAACGACTTCCTCATGCAGTTCCAGGCCGACATCCTCAACTGCCGCATCGTGCGCCCGGCCGATACGGAAACCACCGCGCTCGGCGCGGCCTACCTGGCTGGCCTCGCCGTCGGCTACTGGCAATCCACCGAAGAGATCGCCTCCTTCTGGCGCGCCGAACGCGTGTTTGAGCCGCGCATTGCGGAGTCAGAACGAACACGGCTCTTCGATGGCTGGCGCGACGCCGTCGCCCGCGCTCGCAGCCACCGCGAACCCGCCCACTAAGGCCGCCGTGGCCACGCCCAGCCCTACACCGCATCAGGAACCCGATACAGAGATTTCCATCATGAGCAAACCCATCGAACGCATCACACCCCCCGGCCTGCCCGCCCCCGGCGCACCCTATTCGTACGCCGTGCGCGCCGGAGACTTCATCTATGTCTCCGGCCAAGCGCCCATTGACCTGGATTCCGGCCTCTTTGTGCTGGGCTCCATTGAAGACGAAACCCGGCTGGTCTTTCGCAATGTGCAGCGCATCCTTGCCGCCTGCGGAGCCACCCTCAACGATGTCGTGAAGTGCAACGTCTATCTCCGCGAGGCAGAGCGGGATTTCGCCGCGATGAACGCCGTGTACGTCGAGTTCTTCGGGACGATCCGCCCCGCCCGCACCACGGTTGGCGCTTCCTTTGGCGCACCCGGCATGCAGATTGAGGTGGACGTCGTGGCCTACAAGCCAACCTAAACACAGTCAACCTAAACACTGCCAACCCAGCCTGAGCAGAGCGCGTGGGAAGCTCGGCTCAGGCCAAGGCGGCGCTTGCCATGCGGGCGCGCGCTGCGCTCACCACGCTGGCGATCAACCCGTCCAAAGCCGCATCCCCACGCACGCGCACATCCGCCAACGCCGCGCTGGGTTGCACGAACTGCAGGTCCATCGGCCGCACGGTTTCCTGATACTGCCGCAGGACGCACGCTCGCGTTCGGCCTCGCTCGCGGATATCGCGTTCCATGCGACGGCGCAAACACTCTTCGCTGTCGAGATCCACAAAAACCCGAAGGGCCATCTGCTGACGGATCTCCGGCTGGTGCAGCGCGAGTATGCCTTCCACCACCAGCACGTGCCGCGCGCGCAAAAGGCTGGTCCTCACCGCGCGAGTGTGGCTGGCGAAGTCATAGCACGGCACTGGCGCCGCTTCCCCTCGCCGCAATTGCTGCAAATGACGCGAAAGCAGCGTCCAGTCCAGGGCATCCGGATGGTCAAAGTTCTGGCGTGCGCGCTCCTCCAGCGGTAGGTGGGCGAGGTCACGGTAATAGGCGTCCAAGGCCAGAATCGGCGCCTCCAGCGCGGCGGCCACTCCCTGGGCCAGGCAGCTCTTGCCAGATCCAGAGGCGCCCGCGATGCCAATCACCAGCAGCGTCGAGCCCTCAGCAACAGTTGGCGTTTCCGGTTCCTGTGGCGTCTCAGGCGCGTGTGTCATGAAGGCTAGGGTAGGTTTAGCGGCGGAACGCTTTCTTGATGTCGGGCAGAAATTCCCGAACCAGATGGTTGCAGAACTGGAAGCCAATCTGCGAGGAACCCCGCATCAACACGCTGTCCCACTGCTGCCGCCGCTCTGGTTGCCACCGGCTGCTGACGACGCTGGCAGCGTAGGCTCCGGCGAAGGTTCCATATGCGGGCGCCCAACTGCCGTTGTTCCGACGCACTGCCCAGGTCTGCTTGAAGGCGCTCTTCACCCGGCCCCACTTGCCGCGATCCTCAGACAGGAAATAGCGTGGGTCCTCCCCCAACAATACCGAACCAACCGTGAACTGCACCTGCTTGAACACCAACCGCTGGCCGATCCGGTCAGCGAAGCGCCATTGGTAGGCCTCCACGGTCCGCGGCCACTCATTCGGGCTGTCCCGTAGCGTCGCAAGCCCGGCAGTCACCGCCACCCGGGTTAGCGTCTCCGGCTGAAACGTGGTCAGCAACTGCAAGCGTGCCTTTTGGCGAATGGTCAGCGCCCGGTAGGGCTCCCCTGGCTTCACGGAACGGCTCAGCCGATCCGGGCTGGCCCTCACCGGGGATGGAACAAGCGGGGCGCTCAGGCCATCTGGCTCCTCCCCATGCGCTGAGCCCGCGGCAATGGGCTCCTTTGGCCCAGCCTCTGGTCCGCTTCGCCCCGCGCTTTCCGGGTGCCCCGCGCTTTCCGGGTTCATCGCGGCGATATACCAGGGCAGGCTCTTGTCGGCCGCAGTCCCACCAACGGTAAAGGCCAGCACGCACCAAATCAGGGCGGTGCAGCAGGGGAAGCGGTGCGCCGGGTTGGCCATAGGCTTTGGATGGTTCAAGCTGCCCTCGGTTCGCGTGGGGGCGCCAACGCCGCTCCTCGCCCTTCCGTTGAATATTGGTAGAGGATAACCCACTCGGGAAACTGATTCAACCGCATGCCGTCCAGTTGCGGCGCAGGCCGTCCAGCTTCCGCGCATGTCGTCCAGCTTCCGCGCGACGATCGCACGATCCAGGCACGGCGCGGGCACGATCCAGGCACGGCGCGGGCGCGATCCAGGCACGGCGCGGGCGCGATCCAGGCACGGCGCGGGCGCGATCCAGGCACGGCGCGGGCGCGACGCCCTGGTAGCGGCTAGGTCTCGTTGCTCGCTTGCTGCTTCGACGCGCGCACACTCTCGTAAGCCCGCAACAGTTGCTCATGAACACTGGGGTCCAACGGCGCCGGGTGCTCTGCCCCATGCAGATCCTTGCACAGCTTGACGGTGGTTTCCAGGCTGCGGATGAACTCCAGGCAGGGTGCGCACCCCTGTAGTTGCTGGCTCATTTCCTCTAATTCCGCGGGCGAAAGTGAAAAGCCCAGTTCTGGGCTAAGGGGTTTCGGGAGGGAATCGGATTCCAACGGCATCGCATGTCCTTTCCGGCGTTGCCTGCAACTGCCAGGTGGCGCCCATCATCTTCGCAATCAGCGCGCTGGGGGCCATCCCAAACCCTCAGCGACTGAGGGTCTTGGACGCCTCCAACAGGTGGCGGTCCAGCTTCTGTCGGATGGCCAGCCGCGCGCGGTGCAGGCGCGTCTTCACCACGTCCAGGCTCACATCCAGAATTTGCGCCGTTTCCTCTGTCGATAGCTCCTCCACATCGCGCAACAGCAAGGTGGAGCGATAAATCTCCGGCAGTTCACGAATCGCCGCTGTCAGAATCCCCTTCAACTCGGCTTGCAGCAGCTGGTTGTCCGGCACCATGCTCCAGTCCGCAATCTGCATCCGCAGCGTACCCTGGCTCTCTTCCAGTTGCGGCAGGTAGTCCTGTAGGCTCAGCTCCGTCTTCGGTGCGAACACGCTCTTGCGGCGCTTCACCAGGCAGGCGTTCTTGGCGATGCGAAACACCCAGGCCCGCACATTGCGCGGATCCTGCAACTGTCCAAAGTTCTCAAACACCTTCAGGAGGGTATCCTGTGACACCTCCTCGGCGTCCTCGCGATGTCCGCACGTCATCATGCTGTATTGGAAAATCTTCGCCCGGAAGATCTCCACAAATGCATCGAAGGCGCTCAGATCGCCGCCCATCAGGGCCTCGGCAAGCTCCGTTTCCCTGGATTTCGTGGCTTCGATGGACATGCGTTGGGTGGCTTCCTCACCGCCGGGCCGATCTCGGCAGCCCGGAACCCCCATTCTAGCCGATGCTTGCCACGCCAGCCCATCCTAAGCCGTCACTGCGTCAGCCGTTTCCACCATCGTCCGGATTGCCGGGGCATGCATCAACGTCGCGTGGATGATGCACTTCTCCACCGTCTTCTGCAGCGCCTCGCGATGGCTTTCGTCCACTCCCGGCGCCTGGACCTGAATGACGAACTCATCCAGCCGTGCCGGGTTCTTCGCCTTCTCCGCGGTCACCTTCACGTGCAGCCCTTCCGTGGATAGCTTGTTGAAGTTCAAGTAGTAGGCCGCATAAAACGCGGCGCAGGTTCCCAAAGAAGCCAGCAGCAACTCAGGCGGAGTCATTCCTTCGTCGCTTCCTTTGGCGTCCACGGGTTGGTCAGAAATCAGTTTATGACCCCGGCAATCGGCTTCAAACTGAACGCCACCAAGGTATCGCACATTCGTTTCCATCGTTCACAACCTCTCTGTAGCAAACAGATGCAGGCGCTGTCCGAAAGGTGACGACCTCCGGCGATCCGCTGGAAAATGGGGAATCGTCCCCCACAACCAGGCACGAGGCGTCGCGCGGATTGCTCACCTGCGTGATAATACAGTCATCGTCTCTTGCGCACTCGCTCAGCCCTCCCCGTTGATCCGAACGCTGAGCTTGCGCCCCAGCAGTGGATTGTCCCCTATGCATCGCGAATATGTGAAATGGTTTAGTGCGCGGCTTCACCGTGACATGGAAATCCTGGTATTTGGTCATGCCGGGCCACCCGTCTTGGTCTTTCCCACCTCGCAGGGGCGATTCTACGAGTGGGAAGACCACGGTATGGTTGGCGCTCTGCACGAAAAGCTGGAACACGGCCAGGTGCAGTTGTACTGTGTGGATAGCATTGACGCCGAGAGTTGGTACGCCCGTTGGAAGCACCCGGCTGACCGTGTCTGGAAACATCAGGATTACGATCACTACCTGTGTCACGAAGTAGCGCCCTTTATCCGCTCGCGCAATCAGCATCCTCGCTTCACCGCCGCCGGCGCGAGTCTTGGCGCCTATCACGCAGTAAACTTCGCGTTGCGCCACCCCGATATTGTCCGCTACACCGTTACAATGAGCGGCGCCTATTCTGTCCCGGAGGTATTTCTGGACGGCTATTATGATGAAAACACTTACTTCCACGCACCCCTCGATAATCTGCTAGGCCTGAACGACCCCTGGTTTCTCAGTCAGTTACGACAGAATTTCTTTCTGCTGGTCTGTGGGCGCGATGACCGCTTCATGGGCGAAAATTGGGATTTAGCGCACAAGCTGGGCGCGAAAAGCATTCCGAATCGCGCGGAAGTGTGGGACGGCTGGTGCCATGACTGGCCCTACTGGCAACCCATGGCCCGCATGTTCCTTTAGCAGCTCGCCTGTTCCTTCAGCAAACGGCGCGCGGACAGGCGCGCGGATCGCGGGGCGCAAGCCCCATCGCTAGCTCAGCAGGGTTGATGACAAGCGCAGTTTTCCGGCGGAGGCAACGATGAATCGCATTGGCGTGCTGTACGGGATGGAGGAGAGCTTTCCTCCTGCTCTGGTTGAGCGCATCAACCAGTTGGTTGCTGAGCGGGACCTTCCCGACCTGCGGGCGGAGAGCCTGAAGGTGGGCGCCGTCCGCATGGCGGAGGCAAGTGGATATCGCGTCATCATCGACCGCATCTCCCAGGATGTACCCTTTTATCGGGCCTTTCTGAAGAATGCCGTTCTTAGCGGTTGCACCGTACTGAATAACCCCTTTTGGTGGAGTGCTGACGATAAGTTTTTTAACTATGCTCTCGCCTCCCGCCTGGGTATTGCCACCCCACGAACCGCATTGCTTCCACACAAGGATCATCCACCCGATACCACCGCCCGTTCCATGCGCAACCTTACCTATCCCCTGGATTGGGACGGCCTCTTTGCCTATATCGGGTTCCCTGCGTTCCTGAAGCCTCACGCGGGTGGCGGTTGGAAAAGTGTGTATAAGGTAGAGAGCCCGGAAGATGTGTTTCGAGCCTACGATGAAACCGGCATCCTATGCATGACCTTGCAGGAAGGCATTGACTTCCAGGAGTATTATCGCTGCTATGTCATTGGGCAACAGAAGGTCCGCCTGATGCGTTACGACCCGCTCCAGCCCCATCATTTGCGCTACGTGGAAGGAAATCCGCAACCCAACCCGGAGCTTGCGGCACGCATCACAGCGGACTGCCTCACGTTATGTCAAGCACTAGGCTACGACATCAATACCGTGGAATTTGCGGTCAAGGACGGGGTTCCCTACGCGATTGACTTCCTCAATCCGGCGCCGGACGCCGCCCGCGAAAGTGTGGGTGAGGAGAATTTCGCCTGGGTGGTGGACGCGGTGGCGATGTTAGCAATCGATAAGGCCATGCAGCCGGTGACAATCCCGGACTACCGCTGGCAACGCATTCTGGAAGGGTGATCATTATGTCACAGTCGTTCAGTTCAATTCGCGGGGGGCGAGTACAATGAGCACCAAGCCGGACTTGAATATCGGAATTGAAGAAGAATACCAGGTGATTGATCCTGAAACTCGCGATTTGCGGTCCCATATCCAGGCCGAGATTGTAGCGAAGAGTCGTACGCTGCTTGCCGAGGCGGTGAAACCCGAACTGCATCAAAGTGTGATTGAAATTGGAACAGGTGTCTGCGCAACCATCAAGGATGCCCGGCGGGAAATCCGCGATATTCGCAAAAAAATGATTGGTTTAGCCCGCGAGAACGGCTTGCGCCTTGCCGCCGGCGGCACCCACCCCTTCGCGCATTGGCAAAGCCAGGAAATCTACCCGGATGCCCGTTATGCCACGATTGTCGAGGATATGAAGACCGTGGCGCGCGGCAACCTCATCTTTGGCCTCCATGTACATATTGGCGTCGCGGATCGGGAAA
>JALOKO010000122.1 GCA_025456495.1 Bryobacterales bacterium
TTTTCCAGAATTGACCATGGAACAGCTCAAGGCATGTTTAGCCTTTGCTGCAGATCGGGAGCAAAAGTTGAAATACGCCTAGTTAAACTTATGGCTCTACTTTTTGATCAGAATATCTCCTTTAGAATCGTAAAGGAAATTCTTCCGCATTTTCCAGAATCAAAACAACTTCGTGAAGCTGGTTTGGAAGGAAAGCAAGATCGGGACATCTGGAAATGGGCAAAATCCAACGGATACGCCATCGTCACTTTTGATTCAGACTTTGTGGATTTGTCGCTTCTATTTGGTTTTCCGCCCAAAGTTATCTGGCTAAGGTTAGGGAATTCGTCCACCAATAGAATCGCAAATGTGCTGATAAATAAAAAGTTGGAGATCTATGATTTTTTAAAAAATGAAGTTGAGGGAATTTTAAAAGTTGAATCTGCCTTTTAGAACTTTGAAGAGTTTTGAATAATCAAATTGAACCATTAATCACAAAAAAAAATCAGTTAACTACCTATGCAAATGCCAACTTTCAACCCGGAAGAAGTAACCAAAATGATCCGTGGACGCCGGTCCATGTTTCCCGCTCAATTCAAGGAAAATGACCCGGTAGACGATTCCATCATCGAGGAAATGCTGGAAAACGCCAATTGGGCCCCTACACATAAGCTGACTCAGCCCTGGAGATTCATCGTATACACGGGTGCTGGCTTGAAGAAATTTGCCGATTACCAAGCTGAAATGTATAAAATGCGGGCTGAGAAAAACGGGACGCCTTTCATCGAAGCCACCTACCAAAAATTCAAAGAACAGCCTTTGAAAGCTTCTCACGTGATCGCGATTCTGATGAAGCGAACCGAAGGTTCGGGCATTCCGGTAATGGAAGAAATCGCAGCCACAGCGATGGCTGTGCAGAACATGTACCTCACCGCCTGTGCTCATGGACTGGCCTGCTATTGGGGTACTGGCGGACCTACTTTCTGGGTGGAAGCAAGAGAGGATTTCGGTCTGGAAGGCGAGGATATGCTGATGGGCTTCTTTTATGTCGCTAAGCCAGCCACGGACACCCTGCCTGTAGGAAAGCGCGAGCCGATTGCGGATAAAGTGGGGTGGATTCGGGAGTAAAAGAGTTATTGGTTATGGAGTTATAAAATAAAGGAAGGTGAAAGCCTTCCTTTATTTTTGAAATACTATATACGATTTAAAAAAGTCAGTGAAAAGCGACTGACAATTTTCTAAGTCCAAGGACGTCAAATGGTGAACTTCGATTAATAAAGACTTCGACTCCGCTCAGTCTGACTCCACTGATTTTCAATTTTCAGCTTTCTCTCATCAGCTTTCAGAATTTAGATTTTCCCCAACCCAAAAAATCCCTTTCCCCTCAATCTCCGTAATCCCCTCCGGAACTTCCAACTGAGTCAGATACATCAGTGGAAGCATCAATTTGCCGTTTTCATTGGAGATTTCTACGGGCATTCCTTCTGTTCCGACGAGTCGGATGGTGCTTTCGGCAAACCACTTTTTGAATTTCCCGCCTTTAACCGGATAGTATTTCCAGCCCGCATCCAGAATCGTCAGGTCAAAAGACCCGAGCTTTTCCTCCAAATTCCGAAACTTCTGATGAGAAAAGCCAACCAAATGTGTGGCCCTATGGGTAGTTGCTTGGAGGTAGTGAAGTCCTTCATCCAGTGTGTTTTCCGGGGAAGACGTCAGAAACTTGACCGGATACTGTTCCTCCGGCAAGTGAAGATTTTCCTGTTGAAATTCCGCTGTCGCCAAAATCACATCGATTTTGATCCCCCAACTCAGCACTTGGTCCAGGCAGTGTTGCGCCACCAATACGGTCGGCACCCACTCCAACAGCGGCGAAACCGTGTCGAAGCTCAATTCAGCCGTATCCAAAATAAATACGGCAGGCTCTTGTTGCTCTTTGACAAAATGATGGCTAGACATCAGTTCCAGAGTTTTTGGTAGAAGTGGAAGACGTTTTCGGAAGCCAGTTTGCGAAGCTGAGAATCACTCAGGTTTTGACTCAGAGATTCCAAGATGGAAGGATACTTTCCGGCATTTTCTGCCAAAGGAAAATAAAACGGATGCCGGCTTTTGTCCGGAAAATCCTTGAAGTAGAAGAAATCTGCTCCAAAGCAGATCGCATCTTCGCTCAGCGTATTTCCATGAAGCAAATGCTCAAAAAGCCGCTCAGGAACCTCCCGATCGAGAAATTCCCTGAGGAAATTCACTCCGATAATTCCTCCTCGGTGGATGATCTCCTGGGCAAATTCCTCACTCAGATTGCGCTTGTGATCCCAGATCGCCCGGAAGTTGGAGTGGCTGGCTATCACCGGAATCGGCAAATGATGGCGGTCGATGTGCTTCAGGATTCCTTCAGCCAAAGGATCGGAGGTATGCGAAAGATCGATCGGAATCCGCTTTCCAGCCATGTAATCGAGGATTCGCTTGCCGTCTTCCTTCAGGCCCACACCCTCGGTGTAATTTCCCCCGCCGAAGCGATTTTCGGTATGGTGGGTCAGGCTGATGTAGGCTAGCTGACCGACTTTGGCGAGTATGTTGTCAAACTGCTGGTAGATTTCGGGCCAAGTGGCATTTTCGTGGCCAAATCCGGAGGCATTCTCAACCGAAGCAATAATGCCGATTTGATCTGTTTTTTCCCCGTTTTTCAAAAATTGAGCATCAAAAGTGGTAAGGATCTTATCTTCTTTGCGCAGCAAGTCTGAAAAAATCTCCGCCTGCGTTGTCGCCAGCTTCATGCTTCCCGGTTCTACCGTGGTGTAGATGGCCATAACCTGCTGGTGATCACCACCACAATGCTCACCTTCGGCATGGGTGCATCCACTCAGGCGCTGTTTGCCCGCGTGGGTGGTGGTATTTACACCAAGGCGGCGGACGTGGGCGCTGACCTCGTCGGCAAGGTGGAAGCGGGGATTCCGGAAGATGACCCCCGCAACCCGGCCACCATCGCCGACAACGTGGGCGACAATGTGGGCGACGTCGCGGGCATGGGCGCTGACCTGTACGAGTCCTATTGCGGATCGATTCTGGCCACTGCCGCCCTTGGCGCGGCTGCCTTCATGCACGACCCGGGGACGCAGTTAAATGCCGTGATTCTGCCCATGGTGATTGGCGGCGTCGGCACGATTCTTTCCATCGTGGGCGTTTACCTGGTGCGGACCAAGGAAGGCGCCAGCCAGCGCGATCTGCTGGATGCCTTGGGGCGCGGCCTGAACGCCAGCACGGTATTGATCATCATCACCTCGTTCCTGGTACTGCGCTTTCTGGAAATTCCCAACGCACTGGGTGTGTGGGGCGCCATTGTGGTTGGATTGCTAACCGGCGCGGTGATTGGCAAATCCACGGAATACTACACGTCGCAATCCTACAAGCCCACCATCCGAATCGCCGAGCATGCGGAAACCGGCCCGGCAACCCTGATCATCCAGGGTATCGGCACGGGCATGATGTCCACGGCCATCCCGGTGCTGGCGGTGGTCACCGGGACGATGCTGTCGTTCCTCTGCGCGTCCGGCTTCGACATGACGAACCTGAACGTCGGCCTGTACGGCATCGGCATTGCTGCCGTGGGCATGCTCTCCACCTTGGGCATCACCCTGGCAACGGACGCCTACGGCCCCATCGCGGATAACGCCGGTGGCAACGCCGAGATGAGCGGCCTGGATCCGGAAGTGCGCAAGCGCACGGACGCCCTGGATTCGCTGGGCAACACCACGGCCGCTACGGGCAAGGGATTCGCCATCGGCTCAGCCGCACTCACCGCGCTGGCGCTCCTCAGCAGCTACATTGAAGAGCTGCGCATCGGCATGATCCGCATGGGAACCAAGACCATTGAACTGGGTCATGGCGCAACCGTGGATATCAACAAAGCCACCCTCACTGACTTTGCTGACTTCTTCAACATCAACCTGATGAATCCCCTGGTGCTGGTAGGGATCTTCCTGGGCGCCATGCTGGCCTTCATTTTCTGCGGACTCACTATCAACGCAGTGGGTCGCGCCGCCAAGGCCATGGTGGACGAGGTTCGACGGCAGTTCAAGGAATTCCCCGGCATCATGGAGGGCAAGCAGGAACCGGACTACGCACGCTGTATCGAGATTTCCACCAAGGGCGCCCAGCGCGAGATGATTGTGCCGTCCACGGTGGCGATTGTGACGCCCATCCTGGTGGGCCTGCTGTTTGGTGTTGCTGGGGTGTTTGGACTGCTGATTGGCGGACTCTCGTCCGGCTTCGTCCTGGCCATCTTCCTGGCCAACTCCGGCGGTGCCTGGGACAACGCCAAGAAGTACATTGAGGAAGGCCACATGGGCGGTAAGGGATCCATGGCCCACAAGGCAGCGGTGATCGGCGACACCATCGGCGATCCCTTCAAGGACACCTCTGGCCCCAGCCTGAACATCCTCATCAAGCTGATGAGCATGGTGGCGATTGTGATGGCTGGCCTCACTGTCGCCTACAGCTTGTTCTAAGTTGTTTCTTCTCGCACGGTGGAATCACCGTTCCTCGCGCGCAAAGCCGGAGACTCCCTTACTGGGGGTTTCCGGCTTTTCTTCTTGGCGTTGTCCCAAGCCGCGGGTATCATCAAGTCAAGACACGGCCATCCTGCATGCCACGCTACGAACTCAACGTCAACGGGAAACCAACCACGGTGGATGTCCAGCCCAACACCCTGTTGCTGGATGTGCTGCGCGACCATCTGGACCTCACCGGAACCAAGTACGGGTGTGGCGAGGGCCAGTGCGGCTCCTGCACCGTGCTGCTGGACGGCAAGGCGCGCAAGTCCTGCCTGGTCGCCGTGTCGCAGGTGGGCCAACAACCCGTTGAGACAGTGGAGGGCCTCCAGCGTGATGGGAAGCTCCATCCGTTGCAGGAAGCCTTCCTGAAGCATGGGGCCTTCCAGTGCGGCTACTGCACGCCCGGCATGCTGATGGCCGCCAAGGCGCTGCTGAGCGAAACACCCAAGCCCACACGAGACCAGGCGCGTCGTGCGATGAACGGCAACCTCTGTCGGTGCGGCGCCTATGGCCGCATTCTGGACGCGATTCTGGAAGCGGCGGAAGGGGGCTCGCGTGCCTGAATCCCCGCACCTCACTGATGGTCTGGCGCAGGCGCGTAAGTCCGCTTACCGTCAGGAAACGGAGTTCGCCCGAGAGCTGTACCACCACCACGACTTACCCCTCTACCGCTTCTCCGTCACGCGCCGCGCTCTGTGGCAGGCGCTGGGAGCGGGATTTCTGCTCACGGTAAGCCTTCCCCTATCGGGCCAGCAGGAAGACGCCGTAGCGGAGCCATCGCCGGGCAAGCGCCTCAGCGCCCGCTTCCTGTTCCAGGCCGATGCTCCACTGCGCGTGCTTACCGGCAAGATCGAAATGGGGCAGGGCGCCCGCACCCTGCTCAGCCAGGCGGTGGCCGAGGAATTGCGATTGCCCGTGGACGCGCTGCAGATGGTGATGGGCGACACGGCCCTCTGCCCCGACGACGGCGGCACGTGGGCCAGCCTCACCAGCCCGCAAACCGTACCGGCCATGCGCGCGGCCGCAGCGTTTGCTCGGGAGTTGCTGTTGGACTTGGCAGCCTCCCATCTGGGCGAATCCAAGCCAGCCCTGCGCCTGACGGCGACCGGCGTCGCGGGGGCGTCCCGCACCGTTTTGTATCCCGAGTTGGCTGCGATGGCGGCCAACGCGACCCCTCCCGCTACCGCTGAAGTGACCCCAGCCGCTGAGTGGAAGACGCTGGGCCAAAGCGTTCCCACCCTGGACGGACAGGCCATTGTCTGCGGAGCCAAGCGCTACGCCAGCGACCTGAAGCTGCCCGGGATGCAGCATGGCTGGATGGTGAGGGGACCGCACTACAACAGCAAGTTGGCCGTCCTCCGCGAGGGGCCGAAATTGCCAGAGGGCGTAGGCGTCGTGCGGGACGGAGACTTTCTGGGGGTTGTGGCGCCTACACGGGAACTGGCCGCGGCGGCAGCCGCCAGCCTTCGTCCCATCTGGCGCGGCGTCAGCCTGTTGCCGGAATCGCGTCTGCATGAGGAATTCCGGGAAACCGCGCGGGAACCGGTTGCCCAACCCGGCGCCCGCTACCCGGGCTTGATCACGCGCGGTGACCCATTGAACGCATTTTGGAGTTCCCCGCGCCGCTTGGAATCGAAGTACTCCTTGCCATACATCGCGCACGTGCCCCTGGAAACCCGCAGCGCCGTCGCCGAGTGGAAATACGGGCAGGTTACCATCCACTACGGCTGCCAGGCCCCGTTTCTGGTCCGTCAGGAGGTGGCTGAGGCGATGGGCATTCCCGAACTCCAGGTGCGCATCATCGCCCAGGATAGCGGGTCAGCCTTTGGGGGCAAACAGCGCGGCGAGATTGCCGTGGAGGCGGCGCGTCTGGCGCGCGATGCGGGCGCTCCCGTGAAGCTCACCTGGAATCGCGAGGAGGAATTCACCGCCAGCTACTTCCGCCCGGCTGGATTGCTGGAGGTTCGCAGCGGCGCGGACGAAGCCGGTCGCCTACGCGCCTGGGAGTTCCACAACTACAATTCCGGCGCTTCCGGCATCGCTTGCCATTACGACATTCCCCACGCCTGGTGTGGCTATCATCCGGCGCGTTCGCCCCTCCGGCAGGGATCTTACCGCTCACTGGCTGCTGTCGCCAACACGTTTGCGCGCGAATTGCACATGGAGGAATGGGCGGACATTCTGAAGGAAGATCCCATCGCGTTCCGCATCCGGCATACCGCTGACCAGCGGCTAAAGGATGTCCTACGGCGCGGTGCGGATGCCTTCGGCTGGGGACGCGCCGTCCGCATGGCGGGGGTGGCCCAAGGCGTGGCCTGCAATCTGGAAAAAGACGCCCGGCTCGCGCTGTTCATCGAGATCCAGGTGCTGGGCGCGGAGGTGAAGCTGCGGCGCGCCCTGATGGCCTTTGACGCCGGCGCGGCGCTAAACCCCCACCAACTGCGGAACCAGATTCAGGGTGCGGTGGCGCAGGGCATTGGAGGCGCTTTGTTTGAAAAGGTGGATTACCTGGACACCCGCATCCGCAACGCGCGCCTGTCTCGCTACCGGGTTCCCCGCTTTGGGGACGTACCTGATGTAGAGGTGCTGCTGATTGACCGCCGCGAGATCCCGGCCGCCGGGGCCGGCGAGGCGCCCATCACCGTCGTTGCCCCTGCCATCGCCGCCGCCATCCACCGGGCATCCGGTCACTGGCTACGGGATCTGCCGCTGCTGCCCGCGCTGGATCGCATCGTCAATCCGCCACCTCCCGCCGCCGATGGCCCCAAGGCCTAGCCTCTGGCCGCCATTCCCGTGCCCCGGACGATTCCCGCTTCGCCTAGTCCCCGAAGTACGGTGTTTCCCAGGCGCCCGTAAACACAAGTTCCCTCAGCGGCTTGCGTGTGCGCTTTTGCAATTCCTGGTCTTTCATCCAGCCCTCGGGCAAGGCCTCGGCGTCGCCCTGATACCCGATCGCCAAGGCGGTCATCGGGTGGAAGCCGTCGGGAACGCCATACAGTTCGCGGACGCGCTCCGGCAGAATGCCAGCCATCTGGTGCAGCACCAAGCCTTCGGCGGTTGCCTGGGCGCTGAGGTTGCCCATCGCCAAGCCCAGATCGTGGTCGCCGCAGCGATTCGGGCTCCCATTGTGTGAGAAGGCCTCCTTCACGACGGTCAACACCAGAACCGGAGCGTGGCGTGCCCATTGCTGGTTGGCGGGGGCCAGGCAGGACAGGGCGCGCTCAAACTCGTCGGGATTCTGCTTTGTGGCCACCAGAAAGCGCCACGGCTGCTCGTTGTACGAGGATGCCGCCCAGCGGGCCGCCTCCAGTAGCTTTCGCAGCAAGTCGTTGGTGACCAGCTTGGCGGAGAACGCGCGGGGGCTCCAGCGGTCACGGATGACGGGAAGAATCTCCACGGGGGTGTCAGCAGATTTCGGGGTACGCATGTTGAGGTGGCGGCGGGGACTCCCGCACCCCTGTACGGATGCAGCCGCCATCCGGAACGATGCGTGGGGCCTTCAATCGGGTGGACTTGCCGGCCGCCTGCCGGGCGCCCCGCTGTCATCGCAGCAGCTACTGCAACTTGCCGCGTGCCTCCACCGGCCAAACGCACTCCACGGTTTCCCCGCGCACGCCGTACACCTGTTCGTGCAGGTTCACCGCGACGCAGATGTGATTGGGCAGGATGCGCAGACGGTCCCCCACCTTGAAGTGGGCGCTCCGCGAGGGCAGGTCGATGTAGCCATGCTCTTCGTTCATCTTCAGAAACAGGGCTTCAGGCGCCTCGCGCACCAGCCCGAACGTAGTATGGTTGCCGGTCACCAGCCGGTCTGACGAGAACGTCTTCGACCCTCCGTCCACAATGAAGCCGCCGGACCGGTTCGTGCTCACCACGGTCACCAGCATGTGCGCCGCGCAATCATCCAAGGTGCAGGAACCGCACTCGATGGTGTTGCGGTCGTTGAAGATGTAGGTGCCAGGACGAATCTCATTCAGAGACCCTAGCCGGTGCGAATGGAACAGCGCGGGGGTGGAGCCGCCGCTGACAATCTCCAGCGGCAGTCCAGTCTGCCGCCACGCCTCCACCGTTTGGAGAAGCTGTGCCCCCAGGGCATCCAGTTGCGCCAGGCCGTCGTCATCCATCCGCTTCACATGGCCCGGATAGAAGTTGAAGCCACGCAGCCGTAGGCCCGGCAAGGCGTCCACGTGCCGGGCCAGCGCCAGCAGGCCGGAAAGGTCTCCAATGCCAGTGCGGCCCAGGCCGACATCCTCTTCCACCAGAAC